>CALETM010000001.1 GCA_937920765.1 uncultured Alphaproteobacteria bacterium
GTTTTATCCGAATCTGTTATGCCCTTTAATATTTAATGTAATGGAGTCTGTGATGAGTAAAATTAAAGGTTATGTTTTAAATGGTAAAGGAATCGGCGCGTTTGTGTTATTTGCACTGGCGTTTGTAGTTTCAGTGTATTTCGCAATAATTTTACGTTCGGGATTAATTGATGCTATTCCGCTTATGCAAGATGTTGCCGATAAAGCTTTACCGATTGAAATTAAAAACGGAGTAGTGGTCAATCCGGAAAATACGGTAAAGGTTATTGATTTTAACGAGCGCGATAATGATATTAATACTGAAGATAATGAAGAAGATACCAAGTTGCCGGTATTTGTAATTGATACCACGCAAGATACTTTAGATACTGCCGGTTTGGCGCAAGGTTTGTATTTAAGCCGCACTACTTTATATGCCGTTAAAACCGGTGAAGTTAGGGTTATGAAACTGCAAGATAATGCTAACCTTGTTTTGCCGAAACAAGATTATACCGAAGGTTTTAAAACCATAATTAAATGGACGGCTTTGACCATGGCGGCTTGCGGTACGGTTATCGCCTTTTTGGTATTTTTAATTTTAACTATTTTTTATGCTTATTTGGCAGGCGTTGCCGCGTGGATTAATAAAACCACATTAGCGTTTGATGTCAGAATGCGTTTAAGCAGCGTGTTGTTTGCTGCGGTTTATATATTGGCAGAAGCTGCCGATGTGGTAGGATTTCCGCTGGGGGTTAAGCTTTTTGTGTTGTTAATGTTTGCTTTGCAAATTGTAACAATACGCAAATTAAACAACAATTAATATTAAGCCGCCTCATAGCAGGCGGCTTTTTACTTGAGAAATATATTTTGGTGTGTTATATTAAAAATGTCTTCAAACTTATAAACAATGTTATTTGGCCGCATTACAGCGGGCAGGTTGGTTGTTCTGAAAATTTAGGAGGACTTTTATGGATTACCGTTTTACAATTGATGTAAGCCACTTGGTGGAAAAAGTTAAAAGCCATAATCTGCTTTTTTATCCGGTAATGATACATATTTTCACATCAGTGTTAAATCAGCAGCGCGCCGATGGGCAAAAACCGCTTTGCGCGGCATATAATTTGCAGCGCGCCGATGGAAGTGCGGTTATATTATGGAGTGAGAGCGAAAGCCGTTTCCCGCGTTTTTTTGAGCATTATGTTAAAAAATGTTATCGGCATATTGTTGGCAATGAAGAACCTGATACATTGCCGGAAAACAGCGTGTTGGTTTCATCTTTGCCGCCTGCTGATAAAAAAATGTTGGAATCGTCAATTCTGGAGCTTTATTTATCGGCGTTTGAAGTTGAAAATGAACGCACCATATTGCCGGTGTTGCTTAAAGTTGAAGAAGATATCGCTTTGGAAAATTTTGCTAAGTCATGCCAAAAAATGTGCGATATGTTTAATGATTGGATATAAAAATAAAAGCCGGCTTAAAATGCCGGCTTTTAAAGTTTTAAGCAGAAAAATTACAAATATTGAACTTCCAAAATTTCAAATGATTTTTTACCGCCGGGAGCCATATATTCGGCCTGTCTCTTATACACATCTGACGCTGCCGACG
>CALETM010000002.1 GCA_937920765.1 uncultured Alphaproteobacteria bacterium
GCGTCAGATGTGTATAAGAGACAGCTATAGAAGTGAAAAATAAATGAAAAAAATTCATACTTTAACTTTAACCGCATTAGGCACGATTTTACTCGCCGCCAATGCTCAGGCAGCCGGTTTCCATTTAAGAGAACAATCAGCCGCGGCACAGGGTAATGCTTTTGCAGGAGCTACCGCCGGAGCAGAAAATGCGTCTTACGCTTATTTTAACGTTGCGGGCTTAACCAGACAAAAAGGCACGCAGATTAATGTGGGCGGAACTTATATTTCGCCGCGCGCGGAAGCAAGCAATGTACTGTTTCCTCCTAATGAACAAGGTGTACGTCCCCGCGACCACGATGTAAACAATATTGTACATGCGGCAATTGCCCCGAATATGACTGTTTCGCATCAGGTAAACGAAAAAGCTTATTTGGGTGTGGCACTGAACGTACCTTACGGTATGATTACCAAATATGATCAGGATTATGCAGGTTCTGACCATGGCGTTACCTCAAAGGTTATTTCAGCAACCGTAACCCCGATGGCAGCTTACAAAGTTACCGATAAATTATCGCTCGGCGCCGGTTTGCAACTGCAATATTTTAAGGCCAGATTGACCAATACCATCGGTGGTCCTCATAGCCCGATGGCGGCAGTTCACGGTGACACTTTTGATATCGGTTATCAGTTCGGCGCCATGTACGAGTTTAATGATAAAACCCGTGTCGGCGTTGGTTACCGCAGTGAAGTTAAGCACAAAATTAAAGGTAAAATTGACAGTGGAATGCCATTGCCGATGTTAAATCAGGATATTCATGCTCGTTTAACCACTCCGGATATGATTTCATTCGGCGCTTATCATCAAATTAATGATAAATGGGCGGTTATGGCTGAATATCAGCGCGTATTTTGGAGCTCGTTCCAAGATTTGAATATTTACGGAGATGAATATCCGTTTGAAAGCAAAACCAAAGAAAAATGGCGTGATACCAATTTCTTTGCATTGGGTGCAAGCTACCAGATAGATAATCAGTGGAAATTGCGTATGGGTACCGCTTATGACCAAAGCGCAGTGCGGGTTGAACACAGAACTCCGCGTATTCCGGACTCGGACCGTATTTGGTTGTCGGGCGGCTTAAATTATCAGTATAATGAACATTTGACTTTTGATGCCACTTATACTTATATTAAAGCCCATAAAGCTCACGTTGACACCAGCTTGACCGGAAATAACGGCAGCCATGTTACCGCAGAGTATTCAAACTCAATTCAGTTGTTCGGATTTTCGCTTAATTACAAATTTTAATCCGATTTATTCTGATAATTATCAAGGCTCTGATTTTTCAGGGCCTTTTTTAAGCTTTTTTTAACAGTAGTATGTAATAATTTATAAAAATGCTTTTATGGGAAAATGCTATGAATTATTTACAAATACGCGCTTTTGCTTTAGGAACCCCGCGCACCGGATACTTAAATCAGGTTAGCGGCGCGCTTACTTCAATCTCTGATTTGTTCGGACTTCCGTATGATGAACAAAACTCGTTTTTACTGCCCGAAGGCTGCAAAACTCCGACAGAAATGAGCGATACAATAGTGCCCTTAAATTTTGAGAGCTATGAATCGTTTAAGGATTATATGTATTTGCTGCTGGATAATTATCTTAAAAAAACAATTTTTCCGCCCAAAATTTTTGTTACCCCGTATGATATGAGTGAAAAAACTTCCGCGGCGGTAAATGCCGATTTGATTTGTCGCGCGGTTAAAGAATATTATCATGAAAAACATTTGGGCTTTGTTTTAACGGCGGTGATTAACGGAAGGATTTATAAGTATAAATACGTTGATTTGGTTAATGTTCCAAAGCATTTACTGACCTTGCGTTCACGCATTAAAATTTTGCAGGATAAAGATTTACGCAAAAAGGCTTTGTTTACGGTTGGAACCATTAATAATTTTAAGCGTTCTACCGTTACGGAAAAATTTGCGGCGTTGCTTGAAAAACTCGCCATGCTTAAAGAAGATGCGGACGCCAGCGGATTTATCGGTAAGTTCGAACGCTTTAAAAAAGCTCAAAAGCGTGTGGTGTTTTGCTTGGGCGGCAGAGTTGAAGGCAATGAAATTATATTTGATGTCGGCTATGCCCGCCATTTATATCAACAGGCCGAACGTTTGGTTAAAGCCGGTTTTGGCGTAATATTTTGTAATGGACCGCGCACTCCTAATGATGTTTCGGATTTTTTGTATGAGGCGACCCTAAACAATCAGGATATAATTTTTCAAAACAGCAAACCGATTGCCAAATCAGATGAAGAACGCCAACCTTCAAAATGGCGGATTTATTCGGGTAAATATGAAAAAGAATTTGCCGCTATGCAAAAAATCGGCAATATTTATCCGGCGGTTT
>CALETM010000003.1 GCA_937920765.1 uncultured Alphaproteobacteria bacterium
CTCGGAGATGTGTATAAGAGACAGTCAAAAACCAGCAAGAAATAAGACATATAATATAAGCAATGCTTATATGAAAAACACTCCCGAATAAACTTCAGGAGTGTTTTTTTTCATAAGCGTTACAAAGTGTTATTGGCACACGCGTTCATCTGATGAAGTTTGTACGGTAAAGGTGAGTTTAGCTTCAGAATCTGCCGCCAAATCAATCACCCATTCATAGTTATTCACATCTTTTAAGCTGCCTTTAATGCTCTCAGCAATAACCTTGCTGTTTTGATTAATACTCTGCTTAAAGATGATTCTCTCTGCCGTTTTTCCGCCGTTGTTAAAAGTAACTTCCGCATCATAATTGCGCACTACTGTTGCTTTGCGGCAGCCGTTGACAATATCGGTAATTTTCTTTTCCGAAACCTTGTTTACTTTAAGCACTTTTCCATCGGCAAAAATGTTAAAGAAACTACCCAGATTCAGCTCAATTTTTTCACCCTTGGCCACATGACCGATAGAGTTTTCACCAATGAACTGCATACTGCCGCTATCATCGTTTTCATAAAAGCGAACCACACCGGCCGGAAGCGGCAAGCCTAAATTATCTTCATCGGTATTGCGCATAATGTAATACATATCGGGGTGAACTTTTTCAAATGAAGATTGATAATCGCCGCCAAAATATAAAGAAGAATACAAACGCCCTTCTTTAGCGTATTTGACCTTGTTTTTTTCAATCAAAATAACCTGCTTGGTTTGGTTATCTTTAATATCGGTTTTATCGGGCAAAGTATACAGCTGATACCCGCTGATTTGCTGTGGAGCGGCTCCTGCGGCTTCTAATGTGACTGCATCATTAACCATAGCTTTTGCCATCATACGGGTTGCATACATCGGACGCGCGATTCCTCCGTCATAAACCTGATTAACATCACCGGCAATTAACTGCACTTTGGCATCTTTATAATCAATGCCCGAACGGTTATTAATGGCCACCCAACCGTTTAAGTCAAGCGTATCAGCGCTGTTGACATTGGCAACATAATTGGTCTTCCATGAAATTCCGCCGGTTAAATATGCCAGCATCAACTCATGCACACCGGCTGAAACACTGGTAATATTAGCCGCTAACGTTGGTTTATTATGCAAATTTTCCGGCAGATTTTCAAACACCAAACGCCCGCCAAACTGCGGCTCAATTCCGTATGAAAATTCTAAAACCGGCATACCGCCGTTAGCGCTCACAATTTTAGCTTTATCAAAAATATTTTCGCCGGTTGTCGGATTCTGAATAACGGTTTTCACCGTTTTTCCGACCGATTTTTCAATAATGTTTTGATTGGTGAGCAAGTCATAATCATAGTTATATTCTTTAACGCCGATACCATCGCCCGTAAACAAAACGCTCTCCGGTTTTATTTGCGCAGCAACTCCTTCAAAGGCCACATTGTTTGCGCCTTTTTGCAAATTAACATCGCGGGTATCTTTAACCAACGCCAAGTTATTATTGTAAATACTTATTTCTAAATTTTTGCTCTCGCTCACGCTGGCGGCTTTACATAACGGAACAAAACCTAAAGCGGCGGCAAGCACTGCATAAGACAAACGCATAAAAAC
>CALETM010000004.1 GCA_937920765.1 uncultured Alphaproteobacteria bacterium
CACACCATGTCATATTCGGGCTTGACCCGAATATCCAGGTGGAAAAAATTTGCTAATTGGTTTAACCTGGACACTCCGATCAAGTCGGAGTGTGACAGTTTGTGTGCAGGGCGCAGCATGGTGGAAATGCTTGGCGTTCTGGCAATTATCGGGGTTTTAAGCGTCGGTGCCATCGCCGGTTACTCCAAGGCGATGATGAAATATCGGCTCAATCAAGTTAGCAACTCTGCCAATCAGTTAATGGCTACAATCATTGAAAAAAATCATCTGAATATCAATAGTTTTACATCATCTGAATCAAATACAATTAGCAAAACTTTTGTAAACGCAGGCTGGATACCGGACGGATTTACAACCGACCAAAAAGATTCATATTATCTTCATGACAGCTTTGGAAATAATATTTGGCTTTTCAGGAGCAACAACAGCATCGGTATCAGTTTCGGGTGGAGTTATAATCAAAAGCAAACCGAAATTTGCCATGCTTTACTGAACGTAGGCAAAGAATGGAAAGCTGATTTATATTATCTGCAGACCGATTACGCCGCCGACCCTGATAATGATATTGAACAAAAAACTTACGGTCTGTTTTACGGCGATACATCTTGCTCGTCAAATGTAAAATGTTTGCGCGATTTAAGTTTAACTGACATATATTCCGCCTGCGATAAATGCGAACGTGATTTCTGCCGTATATATTTTATCACCAAAGCCGTTAAATAGTTTTAAATCCCCAAATTACAAAGCAACTTAAATTGACCTATTGACTTTTGGTGAATTATTCGTACTCTGTCGTTATCATCAATTTAAGGAGAAAATCATGAAAAATTTCATAAATGAATTTAAAAAATTTGCCATGCGCGGCAACGTGATTGACATGGCAGTAGGTATCATTATCGGTGCCGCTTTCGGTAAAATTGTTGACTCGCTGGTTAAAGATATTTTAATGCCGCCGATAGGTTTATTACTTGGCAAAGTTGATTTTGCAAACTTATTTATTGTTTTGCATGACGGCGCTATTCCGGGTCCGTATGTTTCATTAGACGCCGCTCAACAAGCCGGTGCCGTTACCATGAATATCGGCATGTTCTTAAACGCAACCATCAGCTTTATCATTGTGGCGTTTGCCGTATTTATTTTGATTAAAGCCATTAACACCTTGCAAGAAAAAATGCTTGCCGCAGAAAAGAAAGAAGAAGCTGCTGCCGCTCCGACTACTAAAAAATGCCCGTTCTGCTGCACTGAAATTCCGCTTGACGCTTGTCGTTGCCCGAACTGCACCTCAGAACTTGACGGCAAAAAGCATAAATAATTGCTTGTTTATCTTAAAATTAACGCCTCTCATTTACGGGAGGCGTTAAGTTTATGTTTTTATTTTCTGATTTTAGCAAGCCAACTTTGCACATTGCGATTGTGCTCGTTTAGGCTGGTGGCAAAATTATGATCGCCGTCGCCGCTTGCCACAAAATATAAGTACGGCGTGTCTTCAGGGTGCGCGGCGGCTTGCAGTGCCTGCAATCCGGCATTGCAAATCGGGGTTGGCGGCAGACCTGCATATTTGTAGGTGTTATACGGACTATCTATTGCTAAATCAGAACGTTTTAATGAGCGCCCCAAATCGGACTTGCCCGCAGTTATGGCGTATATAACCGTCGGGTCGGTTTGCAGTAACATACCTTTATTAAGCCGATTGATGAAAACAGAGGCTATTTTACCGCGTTCAGAAGTAACGGAAGTTTCTTTTTCAATGATTGAAGCCAAAGTCAACAATTCATCAGGCGAATTGAGCGGTAAATTTTCCGCGCGCCCGTTCCATGCTTTTTCAAGCGCTTTTTGTAAAGCAGATTTAGCCTGTTTGATTACCTCATTTCGCGATGCATTTTTATGGAAAGTATAGGTTTCGGGCAGCATTTCACCTTCTTTAACCGGCTCGGTAATTTCGCCGCTGAGCATATCGTCGTTTGCAATCAGTTTCAACATTTGCGCCGTGGTTAAACCTTCCGGCAGCGTTAAGCGGTGCAAAACCACCTTTCCCGATGAAACTTTATCAAGCACATCAATCAAAGACATACCGGCAACCAGCTGATATTCACCCGCCTTTAAGCGGCGATCATAGCCATGCAATCTTGACACAAGCCTTACCCACAGAGGATACTTTACAATCCCTTCTTTTTGCAGATTTTTGGCCAAAGCGGTAATATTGCCGCCTTTGGGCATTTCAACCACCACCGGTTCGGTTATCGGCAACGGATTATCCGCCTGCCAAACAATATAACTTGCCGGAATTTGCAAGGCAAACACCACAGCCAGAGTTTTATACAAAATATTTTTCATCAATCTTCCTTGTTTTTAAGCAGATTACTTAAAAGCGCGAGCATTGTCAAGTTTGCGCTTACAATGTGGTTTTAAAACGTTTAATTGCCGCTATCCACACAACAAGCCCGAATCCTAACATCACCGCCGCATGCTCGGCAAAATAACTCCACCCCGCGCCTTTTAAGATAATGTTGCGCACCAAATAGGTAAAGTGGGTAAGCGGGTTTACTTTGGCCACATATTGCAAAACTTGCGGCATATTTTCAATTGGGAACAAAGCGCCGGAAAGCATTAATGACAAAAACATAATTATCATCATACCGAGCATTGCCTGTTGCTGTGTTTTGGTATAAGTTGAGAGCCATACCGCTATTGCCGAGGCCGCAAAACAAAAGCTTAAAAACGAGGCGATAAACATTGCAAATGAGCCTTGGAACGGCAAATCAAACAGCAAGATGCCGATACTCTGAATTAAAAACAGATTAATCAGTGCCACCAAAATGTAGGGTAAAGTTTTGCCCAAAATAATGTCATATTTTGAAATCGGCGCAGAGATAAGGGTTTCGATTGTGCCGTTTTCTTTTTCACGCGTGATGGAAACGCAAGTTAAAGTAAGCAGGCTCATCAGCACCAAAACCGCCAAAATAGCCGGAATGATAAAGTGTTGGGTATCAAGCTGCGGATTAAACAAAATGCGGGTTTTAAAGCTAATCGGACGGCTTACGGCAACGTGCATTTCCTCTTGCAAAACTTTGCTGATAATACCTTGCAAATAGGCCTCTATGCTTTGGGCTTTAAGCACATTGGTCGCGTCTATTAAAATTTGAATTTGCCCCTCGCCGCGAAGCAAACTTTTGGTTAAGCCGCCCTCCGGCGCAATTACGGCAACATCGGCATTGCCGGACTGCACCGCCGCCACGGCGTTATCCGTCATCGGCGCAACTTTTACAAACCAACCGGAGCCAAGCGCATGGTCGTATATGCGATTCATTACATAGTCATCGGGTTTGATGTCTATCGCCATGTGCAAATTGCGCGCCTCAACCGTTATGGCCTGACTTAACACCACCACTTGAATCATCGGAATAATCATAATAGCGGCAAGCATAACCGGATCGCGCAAGAGGGCGATAAGTTCTTTTTTAATAAAGCTCCACAATATCATTCCAGTGTTCTCCTAAAACGCCAAATACAAGCGCTCATCAACACCACTGCCTGTATTGAAAGCGCGGCAAACGGCACCCATAAATCAGCAAACGAACTGGCTTTTAAGAACTGATCGCGCGAAATATCAATATAAAAACGCGCCGGAAACAAAGCCGAAACCCACTGAAACACCTCTGGCATATACTGAATTGGAAATATAAAGCCGGAAAGCAACGCCGTCGGCAGCAATCCGATAGCCGCGGCATATTGCACCGCAACCTGCTGCTCGTGGCTGATTACCGATATATAAAGCCCCAATGCCAAGTAATCAAAAATAAACAGCATCGTGCCGGCAATTAAAATTGCATAACTGCCGTTGAACGGAATGCCAAAAATTACGCGCGCCGCAGCATACACGATTATAAAGCCGCAAAAGCTTAAAACCGCGTACGGCAGCAGTTTGCCGAACATAATTTCAAGCGAGGTGACCGGCGTTGAAAGCAGCATTTCCATTGAGCCTTGCTCCCACTCTTTGCAGATAGTGAGCGCGGTCAGCATAATAGCCACTAGCGCGATAATCACCGCGGTTATCCCCGGAATTGAAAACCAACGCGAGTTAAGCTCGGGGTTAAACATATAACGGGTTTTGAACTGGAGCAAACTTCCGCTTTGCGGTGGAATATCTTTAATTTTATAAACGGCGTCGGTATTGATGGTGTTTAAATAATTGCTGATAGCGGAAATAGACGAGTTATCGGCGGCGTCCAACAAAATTTGCACATTGGCGTCAGATTTTGCCACAAAATCTTTTTCAAAATTAGGCGGAATTATAAGCATGGCTTTGGCGTGCTCTGAAACAACATCATCAAACCCCTGCTCCGGCGTTTCAACCGCATACGGGCGAAAATAATCAGAGCTGCCGAAAGTTTCAACCAATTTGCGGGAAGCCGGAGTGCGGTCATGGTCCATATACGCCAAATCAATAGATTGAATATTAAACTCAATGGAGTTACCCAAAATCAAAACAATTAAAAACGGCAGCAACAGCGCCATCATTAAGGTAAACGGATCGCGAAAAATATGCTTAAATTCTTTGGTAAAAACGGCGCGGGCGCGGCGGTACGAAAAGTTTATCATCGGTTTGCTCCTTCCACCACGCGGATAAACACATCTTCAAGCGACGGGTTTATTTTTTCAACCATAAAACTTTTTTTCAGCGTCGGAAGCAAGCGGGTTTCTGCGGCGGCATCTGCGAAAATGGCGTGATAATGTTGCCCGTACGGTTCCCAAACCGCAAAATCGGCGCGGTTTGGCAGAGCGGCATTTTGATTATACGGAGTTAAATTATACATCTGCCTTGAAAAGGTTTTAGCTTTCAAATTAGCAGGCGAATCGTTTTCAATCAGTTCTCCGGAGCGCATTAAGGCGATGCGTCCGCAGTTTTCTGCCTCGTCCATATAGTGAGTGGTTACAAAAATGGTTTTGCCGCTATCGGCAAGCGCCCTGATTAACTGCCAAAAACGATAGCGGGCAGAAGGCGCAACACCGGCCGTCGGCTCGTCTAAGAACACAATTTTAGGGTTATGCAAAAGAGCCTGACAGAGCGCAATTTCTTGCTTAATTCCGTCGGGCAAATCTTTAACCACGGTGGAAAGATTTTGTCTGAAATCAATAAAGTCAAGCAACTTTTGGCGCTGTTCTTCATATTTATGCTTATCCAAGCGGCGGATACCGGCAGCAAAGTCCATATTTTCTTTGATTGAAAGGTCATCATAAAGCGTAAAACGCTGCGACATATAGCCGACTTTTTGCTTAATTAAATTTTCTTTTCCGGCAACAAATTTAACCCCGTCAATAATAACCTCGCCCTCTGAGGCCGGAAGCAAGCCGCACAACACGCGAATCGTGGTGGTTTTACCGGCGCCGTTTGCGCCCAAAAAGCCGAATATTTCACCGGCATTTACGGCAAATGAAATATGTTTAACGGCATAAAAATCGCCGAACTTAACCGACAAATTACGCACATCTGCAATCGGCTCGCTCATTTAACGCCTCCTCGCCGCAAAAACAATTCGTCAAAGCCGGAAACTCCGGCCTCATTTAACAACTCTCGCGGTTCGCCGCAACCTAAAACATTGCCCTGCTCCATCAGCACAACTTCGCCGCAACGTTCGGCCTCATCCATATAGGCAGTGGTCATTATCACCAAAATTCCCTGTTCAACGGAAGTGTGCAACATTTCCCAAAATTCACGGCGGCTTATGGGGTCAACCCCGTTGGTCGGCTCATCAAGCAGCATAACCTTGGGCGAGCGCAAAAGCGCGCACATTAAGCCTAATTTTTTATACATACCGCCCGAAAGTTTGCCGGCCGTACGGTCTAAAAACTTGTCAAGCCTCGTCATTTGCAAAAGTTCGGCCTTTTTGCGCTGATAAACATCTGGAGCAATAGAATACAAATCTTTAAAAAAATCGAGATGCTCTTCAACCGATAAATCAGCATACAGGCTTTGGGTTTGCGGCATATAAGCCGTTTGCTCCCGAAAGTTTTCAACAGTAAGGATGTTACCGTTATTTGCATACATTGTTTTTCCGGAATCGGCGTGCATTAAACCGAGCATAATGCGAAACAAAGTGGTTTTGCCGGCGCCGGCCGGACCGATAATGCCGTAAAGTTTGCCGGTTGCAAAGTTCATAGAAACATTTTTCAGCGCATAAATATCGCCAAAATTTTTGCTTAATCCATCAACTTTAATACCAATTTCACTCATTATTTAAGGTGCTTTCCAGAGTCATACCTGATTTTAAGATCAAATCAGCGTTTTCAAACTGAACTTTTACGCCGTATACCAAACGAGTGCGTTCATCGCGGGTTTGCACATTTTTAGGCGTAAACTCAGCCTCTTCGCTGATTTTGATAATATGCCCGATGAATTTACGATTGTTGTCTTCAGGCAACACCGCCGTAATTTTTTGCCCAACCTTGAGGCGGTATATTTCATTGTGCGGAACGTAAAAATAAGCCCAAATATCATACGGATTATCGATGGAAACAATACTTTCGCCGGCGGCTGCAATTTCACCAATTTCTTTGTATTTGGTAATAACAATACCATCTAACGGCGATTTAATATGACACCATTCCAGCTTTAAGTCATTATCGCGTTTGTTGCGCTCGGCAATATCGTAATCAGCCTGCGAAACATGACCTTTTTTAACTAATGCAGCAGCACGCTCAAAATCATTATTAATCTGGCGAGCCATAACTTTATAGGTGTCGCAACTTAATTCGGCAATTTCCTGCCCCGCTTTAACTTCATCGCCTTCATAAACCGGCAGCAAAACAATATCGGAAGTAACTTTTGAGGCAACAAAAACTTTAGTTGTTTCAAGAGTGGCGGCATACATAAAAGGCGGATTAAATACAAGTTTACGCACTCCGACCGCCGCAATAACCGCCAACCCCAAACACAAAATAGCCACCGTTTTTTTATTCATAATTGTTCTCCATTAATTAGTTTTGCTTAAAATAATAGCAGTATGGTAAATTTTTTGCAAACATATTAGCTTTACATACCAATTTACCCCAAATTTAAGCCCCGACGAATCGGGGCTTTATAAACATGCTTTATTAATAAGCAATCAAGCGAGCCGGATTGCCGTATAACAGCAAGCATCTCTGCCCCGGGCTTAATAAAGTGCTGGTGCCTTGAGTAATGGTCATAACCTGACCGTTGTTTAACTCGACAACATACTCATAGCCGCTTTGCGATGACAATGCTCCTTGCGCAGCATCGCCTGCCATTCCGCCCAAAACCGCGCCGCCTAAACCGCCAAGCAAATGTGCAGTGCTGCCGTGACCGATGGAATATCCGGCAATACCGCCGGCAGCGCCGCCGATAATGGTGC
>CALETM010000005.1 GCA_937920765.1 uncultured Alphaproteobacteria bacterium
GGAAGCTGCCGCCACCGACGGCGACACCAACACCGTTTCTTGGACTTTTGAATAATTTACAAAAGGAAATTACAATGAAAAAATTACTTACAATTTTAGCATTCATAAGTATGGTAAATATTGGAACTGCATTTGCAAAAGATAGTCCAGGTCGCGTCGACTTTGGCGGCGGTTCATCTTCAGGAGGGTCATCATCAGGCAGTTCTTCCTCCGGAAGTTCATCGTCTGAAAACGACACCGATACCACTGTTGTAAGAACCAAATATTCGGTCAGCGCGGCGGAAGCTGCCGCCACCGACGGCGACACCAACACCGTTTCGTGGACTTTTGAATAATATACCAAAACTCAAAAAATCCCTGCATTTGACATCAATGCAGGGATTTTTTTATTTTTCAAAAGCTGACTTATACGGAAATTTTTGTTGCATATACAAAACATGTTTACGATTAAGCTCTTCAGAATTGGTTTGGGTATCATTTAAGCAAAATTGACACGGCTTTTTACTTTCCAACTCTTCCATATGCCCCATAATTAAAACACCGGCAGTTTTACAATTAAATTTTTTATCAACCTGATTTGCCCCTTTAACCACCACCCGCTGGTTTAAAAATTCTAACATACTGACTATTCCAAAGTTTAAATCATTTTCGGTTCTGAATTTTGAATAAGTGGTGCGTTTAAACTCTTCGGAAAAAATTTTCTCCGCTTCTAAAAAATCTGATTTACTGATCGCGCTCATAGTGTGCGTATCAATCATATAAAACGGCTCGCCGCCGAACTTCGCGGCAATCAACTTAGTCGGCAACTGCCATAATTTAGCCCACATTTCATCTTTATATTGCTCAAGCAACCCATTGATGTACGACTTTGAATACAGTTCCTGATAAAAAATCGGTTTACCGTCAGCGGTAAAGAAAAAGTCAGGAGATAAATAAGTTGCGGTAAAAATATCATCATTAGAATAAATAAAATGTTCCGACAAATCAGGAATATGTGCCAAACGCGATTCTATTGCCATGGAATTAAACACCGGCAATGCTTCCGCCGGAAAAATTTCCGAATGGTCAACAATCTTTATCTTGGGGTGATTAATATTTAACCACGCAGGCACCTGATTATCGGTAACAATATAAATATTATTCACCCATGGCATATATTGCTCAACCGAACGCAAGCTGTATTTAAGCTCATCACGGTCACGCCACCGCGCCGGACTGATGGCGTATTCATCATCAGGGGCATATTGTTTTTGCCAGTAAGCTTTTTTAGCTTGCCATACGGGGTCATTGCCGTCAACCCATGTATAAACCAAATTTATCGGAAAATCATAAGGATTGGAAACGGCGCGATAAGCCATATATCCGCCGGTTAAAATCACGATTAACGCAAACAAAATTATTGCAAACATAAATTTTACGCGCATATCGACCTCTTTTACAAAATTGTTCCGGCTACAAATGAAAATCCGCGCAATAAATCGGCAATCGGCATCGCTTTTTTGCCTTGTCGCTGAATTTCCGTAATTTTCAGCGCTTTTGCTCCGCAAGCGACAATCAAATTATGTTCGCCGTCCAAAATCTGCCCCGCATTACCGTTCATATCAACAACTTCAGCAGTCAGCACCTTAAAGCGCTCGCCGTTATATTCAAAAAACATTGCCGGAAACGGATTAAAAGCTCTGATTTTGCGCTCCAGCATCTCTGCCGGTTTGGTAAAATCAAGCAAGCTTTCGGCTTTGTCTAACTTTGCCGCATAGGTCACGAGCGATTCATCTTGTTCTTCCGGTATTATTGTATTTAGGTGCTTGAGCACATCAGACATTAAATCCGCCCCGATTATCGAAAGCTTATCATGCAGAATACCGCCGGTAGTATCAGATGTAATCGGCGCCACGCCTTTTTTATACATTGCGCCGGCATCTAAGGCTTCAACCACCTGCATAATGGTAACACCGCTCTCTTTGTCGCCGGCTTCAATAGAGCGCTGAATCGGAGCCGCACCGCGCCAACGCGGCAATAACGACGCATGCACGTTTAAGCACCCGCGCGGAAAAGCCTCAATAACGGCTTTAGGCAGTATAAGCCCGTACGCGGCCACAATTGCAATATCGGCGTTTAACGCGCAAAAGCGTTTTTGTTCTTCTTCATTCCGCAGTGTTTTAGGTGTGCGCACCTCAATGCCTTTACTTTCAGCAAGCAAATGCACCGGAGTTTTGCTGATTTTATTGCCTCTGCCCGCCTCTTTTGGCGCGCGAGTATAAACACAAATCACTTCATGTTCATCAATCAGGCGCTGCAAAACCGGAACGGCAAAATCCGGAGTTCCCATAAATACAATTTTCATAAACCCGTCCTTTATCTAAAAAGCCGCCGTAACGGCGGCTCAAAATTAGTCTTCAAAGCCCAAAAGCTTATATTTGATTTTTATTTTATACTCATTGGCAAAGCTTGAAAGCATAGCCTCGCCAAAATCAGCCGCCATTGACATATAAGCCTTTTGCTTAACTAAATTTTGTTCCGATTCGCTAAGAGGTGCCGAATTTTCATAGTCATTATCGGCAACGGCGATTAAATAATTGTCGCCCTGTTGAATTTGGCGCGGCGTATTCAGCGGTTCGGCAAACATTTCGCGCACATCAACATATGACAAGCCGGCAAAAGTTTCATTACGGGTAATCGGTTGCGATTTATATAGCTTTAAGCCGTAACGTTTGGCAACTTGAGCAAGCTTATCGCCGTTTTCCAAATCATGCATAACGTCATTAAGCTTTTCTTGCGCAATGGCGGTGCGCTCATTTGTTGCCCAAAGCTCTTCAATTTCAGGCTTAACATCTTGCAATGCCTGTTGATGAGCCTCCGTAACGTTATCAACTTTAACGACCATAAAACCGTCTTCCGTTTCAATTACCTGACTGGTTTCGCCAACATTATATGAAAATGCAGTGTCAATAAAATCAACAGATTTAACCGATTCGGCAATTTTTTGCGGAACGCGTTTAACACTGCCGTCTTCGGCCAACCCTCTGACTTCAAGCAAATCAGCGTTATAAGTTTTGGCAATTTCAGCCAAATCTGTGCCGGCTCCGAGGGCATCTTCAATTTTTACCATTTGAGCATAAGATTCGTCATACAAACGCTCATCTTTGATAATTTTGGTAATTTGCGCAACCGCTTCGGCGTGCGAAACTTTGCTGGCGGCTTTAATATCGGCAACTTTCAAAATCTGCCACATGTCGCCGACCTGTATCGGCTTGGTATACGCGCCTTTGCTTAACTCAAACACCGGCTGAGCAATTTCTTCCATTAAATCTTCTTCCGAAACATAACCCAAATCAGTATCGGCTTTTGATTGACCGGCTTCTTCTGCCGTTTTATAAAAATCAGCGCCGTTTTGCAAAGACCGATACGCACTTTGCGCCGATTCTTCATCATCAAAAATCATTTGTAAAACATCACGAGTTTGCGGAGTTTCAAAATCAGATTTATGTGCATCATAATATAAATTAATATCATCTTCCGAAACCTGCATTTTATCGCCGATTTCTGCCAATGAAAGCGACAAAACCGTTAAATCGCGGCGTTCGGGTTCAATAAACGAAGAGGCAAAGTCTTCATAATATTGCTCAACTTCATCATCGCTGATTTTGCGGTCAATAGAAAGCTCGTCAGGTTTAATCATCACATATTTAAATGTGCGACGTTTATTATCAGCCTTAGCCGCGGCTGAAAGTAAAACTTTCGGAACATTAAAGCCGAGCGCCGGATATTCAACCAACATACGACCGGTTAAAGTGCGTTTAATTTCATTTAAATAGTCGGCCTCGGTCATATCCGCGCGTGAAAGCGCCTGCCGAAAAGCGTCGCGGTTAAAATTGCCGGCGGCGTCATAAAAAGCTGGATTAGACAATAACGCCCCTTGCAGCACCCGATTACTGAACAAAATATGGTATTTATCGGCCGTGCGGTCTAAAACGGCATTTTTAACCGTTTGTTTGGTTAAAGCCTGCAACAAAGCCTGACGCATATCTTCATCAAGCTCGCCGTCGGCACCCAAAAGTTTTTGTGCCGAACGAATTTCTTTTTGCAGCTGGTATGAAAATTGCGCTTGCGAAATTTTAATATTGTCAACTTTAATCACCACGCGGTTATTGTTGGCGGTCACGAAATAGCCGTAAACACCGAACATTGACATAAAACTCAAAGCGGTCAAAGTTAAAATCAGCTTTGCCACCCAACTTTTCTGAGCTCTTGCTAATCTGCTTATCATTTTTCTTTCCTTGGTTATAAATCATTTTTGCTGGTATTATAAATTAATAATTCCTTAATGC
>CALETM010000006.1 GCA_937920765.1 uncultured Alphaproteobacteria bacterium
AGCGTCTCGTGGGCTCGGAGATGTGTATAAGAGACAGATATTATACATTATTCCTATATTTGGCAAAGACTTTTTATGTTTGTTACAGGAGAATTATAAAGTGCTTAAAAAATTGTTTATCGGATTGATTGTGATTGCCGCCCTGATTGTCGGCGGAATTTCAGCCTATATATCAACCATTGACTGGAATCAGCATAAAGAAAAAATTGCCGCTCAATTTGAAAATATTACCGGAAAAAAAGTTGTTTTTGCCGGAGATGTTTCGCTCTCATTATTTCCTTCGCCTTATTTAAGCGCCAAAGATATAAAAATCTACAATAATGAAGCCGGAGCGACACAGCCTTTAGCGGTTGTTAAGGAAATGATTACTGATTTAAGCCTTGTTCCTCTGTTACAAGGCAAGTTTGTGGTTGATAATATGTCGCTCCGCAACCCGAATATTTTGATTGAATTTGATGAAAACGGCAAATTCAACTGGGAATCGGAAATTAAAGACACTGAAAATACTTCTTTTGATAATATAGATATTGCCTTTAACAGTATTGTTTTAAAAGACGCCTCGGTACAAATTATCAATGCCGGATTAAATATTGATATGACATTGCAAAACTTAAACGCTGATATTTCAGCGCAAAGTTTGCGCGGCCCTTACCGTATTGATGGTAATTTTGTAAAGAACAACAATCCTGCCGGCTTTGCTTTAACTTTCGGCACCTTATCCGAAAGTTTTGCCACGTCATTAAACCTTGTTTTAACCCACCCTTCAAGCGAAAGTTACGCCCGCTTTGACGGCTCTATGCTGCCAAGCAATAATGAAATTAAGGGAAACTTTATTGTTGAGGCTAAAAAGCCGTCCAACTTTATTAACGAGCTTACCGGTCAAAATATTCTACCGGCCGAATTTAATTATCCGCTTGCTTTTTCAATTGAAGTCAGCACCAACAAACAGCAAATAGACCTTTCAAGCTTTATCTTAAAATACGGCGATAATACTGCCGGCGCCGGTAATGTTTTGATTCCGCTTACCGCGCAAGATGAAAACAGCAAGCCCAAAGTTGAACTCGGCTTTGAAATGACCGATCTTGATTTGGAACCGATTGCCGCCGTACTTAAAAGTCAAATTAAAAAATATCAAAACACAAAAAACAAATTTTCACCGGCATTTGACTTTGATTTGATTGCCGATGTTAAAGCCGTTCGCTGCTTTTACAACAATCAGTTTTTGCAAAACTTTGATTTGCAAGCCGACTTAATTAATAATGCTTTGCAAATTAAAAATCTGTCGGCATCTTTGCCCGGAAACACTGATTTCAGAACCAGCGGCAGTATTTTTGAAAGCGATAAAACGCTTTCATATGACTTTAAAGTTAAAACCATGAGTCAAGACTTTTTAAAGCTTATGAACTGGCTGAATATTGATATTAAACCTTATTCGGATTCAGCTTATCGCAACGCTTTAATCGACTTTGGCTTATCGGGCAACTTAAACCAAATTAAAGTTTCGCCGTTGGTGGTTAATTTAGATAAGATGAGCGCTGAGGGCGTGGTTGGTATTATTAATAACACCCGTACCAAAATGTTTGTTATATGGCAAGGCGAATCGGCCGACTTAAACAATTATCTGCCTCAGCTTTCTGATGAGGAGAAAAAACTCGGAACTGATGAAAAAATTAAACTTATTTTGAATAAATTTAAATTCTTGAATGATGTTGACCTGCATCTTGAAACCAAGTTTGGATTTTTGACCTACAACAAACTTAAATTTGAAAATGTTGAACTTAATTTAGATTCTGAAAACAGTGTGGTTAAGTTAAATAACCTTGCCGGACAAACTTCGTCTTCTGATTTAAATTTAAGCGGTAAAATTTCAGGCTTAGGCGTAAATCCAACCTTTGAAAACGTAAAATACACCTTTAACTCGTCTGATTTTACCGGTTTTAGAAAAACTTTTGATATTCCGACACCGCAATGGCCGTTAATTTCACAAGCCAAAAAAATTAAAGCCAAAGGTATTTTTACCGGCAATATGAGTGATATAAACATTAAGGCCGTAACCAATTTAGACAGGTTTAATTCTATTTATTCCGGTAAAATATTCAACTATCAAAACAAACCTAACTTTAAGGGCTCCTTAAAATTCAAAGCCTCTGATTTTACCCGTTTTGCACAACAAGTCGGTTTTGATTATAATCCGCAAAATATGCCGGCTAATATCTTTACGTTTCAGGCCAACATGCAAGGTTCGCCCGATAACTGGAAAGCATCGGATATTAACGCTTTTGTCGGAACTGATAATTTTAAGGGCAACCTTGCCGTAAATTCGGCAACGGAGCGGAATGTTATTACCGCAGACATTACCGCCAACAAATTCGAAGTTGACCGCTTTATTTATAATCCGTCCGGTATTGTGACCAATGCGGACAAGCACAAAAGCAAAGAAGACTCTTCATTTTTAGCTAAACCCGAACTTGAAACCGCCGTCATCAATTATGAGTGGTTAAAATCATTTAATATGACAGGTAAATTCAATATCGGAATTTTAAGTTACAACACACAATCGGTTAAAGATTTTGAAACCTCGCTGACTATTAAAGACGGCAATATAAAAGCCGAAAACTACCGTTTCAATAAAGAAGGCGGCGACGTAAGCGGGGCTTTTGAAATTGATACTTCAAAATCAGCACGGATTAAAGGCTCAGCCGATTTCAAAAACTTTACAATTACCAATCTGGGCGGCAGTAAATATGCCTTTATCGGGGGCGACATCAGAGCTAAAACCACCTTTGAAGCTCCGGCCACCTCAGTTGCTGAAGCATTCAACCAGCTTAATGCCAAAATTTCGATTGATATTGATAACGCCGTATTTAAGGGTTGGGATATGGAATTTATTGAAGACGATTTAAGCACACGCACCCACTCAGACAAACTGTTTGAAATGTTATTTGCCAACTTACAAAAAGGCGAATCGCGTTTTGAAGTGGTCGGTGCCGAAATTAATATTGTAAACGGCAACTACTCATTTAAAGACGCCTTAATGGCCTCAGGCTTGGTTACTCTTGATGTAAAAGGGGATGGAAACTTAAAAGCTTGGAACACCGACACCACATTTAAGGTAACCTTTGAACGTCTGCGCGACAAAATTGTGCCAATCAGCTTCAAATGGTCCGGATCGCTTAACAATCCGCGCTTGGTAGTAGACGGAACCTCTTTAATGAATAAATACAATTCATATTGGGAAAAAATTGCCCAACAAAAACGCAAAGAAGAAGAGGCTCGTATTAAAGCGCTGAATAATAAAATGAAAGCAACGCAAAAACGCGTAACTGAAATCAAAACGTTGATTGATACAGAAATTTTACCGCGTATTGAAAAGTATAAGCCGTTAAGTAGCAATGAGGATATTAAAAACCAGTATAACAGCAATCATATGCTGGTAATTGATATTAACAATCAGCTTGAGATGATGCAGGAAAAGCAGCATAAAACCTTTACCGATGACGACATTATGGAAATGGATGCCAAGCTCGAATCGTTTATGCCTCAACTTGAAAAAATGCCGAAGGAACTTGATGAAACATTTGCTTATGACCTGAAAATTCACTCCGGCGATGCTTATAACAATATAATCGACATTTATGACAATGCCCAAACCAAGGCCGTCAATTATCAGCAGACTCTTAATGCTTATGTTATGCGATTGTTGCAGCTTAACTCTTTGATTGTGCTTGACCGCGACCCTCGCGCCACCGATTACAAAGCGCACATCGAAACATCGTTGCGTAAACTTGAAGACTTGCATACCCGCGCCAACCAAATACGGCAAGATATTGAAAAAACCGAAGATATTAATGCGCTTAATAAACAATATAAAATGATGAAAGATTTATCGGATAACAGCAATAAGGAACTGGAAAAACTAAACTCCAACATGGAAGATTTGTTTACTTATGCACGCAAACTGGTGCGCGCGGAAGAATCAGGCGAACCATTTGTTGAAGATGAGGAAAAGCCTGAAGAAAGCACACAGCCGGTTGACGAGCAAGTTGATGAAATTAAAGAAAAGGTTGAAGAGATTAATACTGAAATGCCGGAAGTCGAAAATCAGCCCCAAACCGTTAAACCCGAACCTGCTCCGGAACCGCAAAAACCGTTGTTAAAAGAAATCGACAATGTTAATAAAATTGCGGAACCTGAAAAGCCGGTTGCAGAACCGGTTGCAACCGAAGCTCAACCGGTCGAACCTGTTGCCCCGACAAAAGAAGAGCCTAAACCGATTGTTTCATACCGCTCCAAACTTGCCCCGTCCGGTACCATTACCCGTGGAAAACAAGT
>CALETM010000007.1 GCA_937920765.1 uncultured Alphaproteobacteria bacterium
TACTATATCTTGTCTATTTACAAAATTTTACTACTATATATAGTATACCACATTCAAATTGATACGCGGATAACCATGGCAATTAATATAAGGAAAGATAAATGTCAGAGAATAAATACGAAATGCCTCATGTAAACAATAATGACAAATTCCCTTTTGAAGAAATTACCAAAAGAGATGGAACATTAGCTCCGTTTGACAGCACCAAGATTTATAATGCTATTTTGAAAGCCGGAACTTCTACCGCTGAATTTGGCGAACAGGAATCATGGTTGTTGACTGCCAAAGTTTTGAAAGTTATGGAACATAAATTTGCCGAATCGTTGCCGAGCATTGAACAAATTCAAGATATTGTTGAACAGGTTTTAATTTCCGATAACTATTTTCAAACCGCAAAAGCTTATATTTTGTACCGTGACCAGCGCAATCGTATGCGTTCGGACAAAAAGGTTATGGTTGACGTTGAAAGCTCAATCAATGAATATTTGGAAAAGCTTGACTGGCGTGTTAATGCCAATGCCAATCAGGGCTATTCAAACGGCGGTTTGATTTTGAACGTTTCCGGTAAAGTTACCGCCAACTATTGGTTAAGCCATGTTTATCCGGCAGAAGTCGGCGAGGCTCACCGCAACGGCGATATTCATATTCATGATTTGGATATGTTGGCAGCATATTGCGCCGGTTGGTCGCTTAAAAACCTGTTGCATGAAGGCTTTAACGGTGTTCCGGGTAAAGCCGAAGCCGGTCCGGCTAAGCACTTGTCAGCAGCAGTCGGCCAGATGGTAAACTTTATGGGTACTTTGCAAAATGAATGGGCCGGTGCGCAGGCGTTTTCATCAGTTGATACTTATCTGGCGCCGTATATCCGCAAAGATAACCTTTCATACCGTCAGGTTGAACAAGCTATTCAGGAATTGGTTTATAACTTAAACGTTCCGTCACGTTGGGGCTCACAAACTCCGTTTACAAACTTTACGTTTGACTGGGTTTGCCCTGAAGATTTGCGCGAAAAGCACCCGATTATTGCCGGTGAGGAACAGCCGTTTACCTATGGCGACTTAAAAGAGGAAATGGCAATGATTAACAAGGCTTATATCACCGTTATGATGAAAGGCGATATTAAAGGCCGTCCGTTTACCTTCCCGATTCCGACTTATAATATGACCCCTGATTTTCCGTGGGAAGAAGAAAATACCGAGCTTTTGTTTGAAATGACCGCTAAATACGGTATGCCTTATTTCCAAAACTTTATTAATTCGGTATTAAAACCGGGACAGATTCGTTCAATGTGTTGCCGCTTGCAGCTTGACTTGCGCCAGTTGCTCGCTAAAGGCAACGGCTTGTTCGGTTCCGCCGAGCAGACCGGTTCGGTTGGCGTTGTTACCTTTAACTGCGCTCGTTTGGGTTATGTTTACAAAGGCAATGAAGCCGGATTGTTCAGCCGCGTTGACGAGTTGATGAACATTGCCCGTACCTCATTGGAAATTAAACGTAAAGTTATTCAGCGCTTGATTGATAACGGATTGTTCCCGTTCACCAAACGTTATTTGGGAACTTTGCGCAACCACTTCTCAACCATCGGCGTAAATGGTATTAATGAAATGATTCGCAACTATACCAATGACGAACATGATATTACCGATGAGTGGGGACAAGAGTTTGCCGAAAAATTCTTGGATTATATCCGCGCTAAAATGGTTAAAATTCAGGAAGAAACCGGTCATATGTATAACTTGGAAGCCACTCCGGCCGAAAGCGCGACTTACCGCTTTGCCCGTGAAGATAAAAAGAGATTTAAAGGTATTATTCAGGCCGGTACGGAAGAAAACCCATATTACACCAACTCTTCACAGTTGCCGGTCGGCTATACCGATGATCCGTTTGAGGCTTTGGATATGCAGTCTACTTTGCAAACCAAATATACAGGCGGCACCGTGCTGCACCTTTATATGAATCAGCGTATTTCATCTTCAAAGGTATGCCGCGATTTGGTAAGAAAAGTTTTGACCAATTACCGCTTGCCATACATTACCATTACCCCGACATTTTCAATTTGCCCGAAACACGGCTATTTGTCTGGGGAACATAAATTCTGCCCAATCTGCGATGAGGAGAAAAAAGCAGAAAAACTCAATGCCCTAAAAGCAAAACAAAATGTTGCATAACCACAATTTATAAGGAGATTACCATGAACAACGTTATTGATATTAATGAAATTAAATTAACCGATGCTGAAAGACAGCCTTGCGAAATTTGGACCAGAGTTATGGGTTATCATCGTCCGGTTTCTGAATTTAACAAAGGTAAAAAATCTGAATATTATTCACGCGTTTGCTTCTGTGAAGAAAAAGCAGTTAAGCACTTGGGCGAAGAATTTGCCATTGCGGCTGAGTAATATACTCGGATTTGATTAAGTTTTGCCGCTAAAACTACCGGATTAATATCGGCAAGTTAGCGGCTTTTTTATATAAAAGAGGTGTAAAGTGGATAAAGAGCCAATCATTATCGGCGATGTTGAAAAATTCAGCATTGTTGATTTTCCGGAGCATATTGCCGCGGTGGTTTTTATGCAAGGCTGCGTGTGGCGTTGTCCGTTTTGCTATAACACTTCTTTGCAGCAGCTCGGCGCCAAGCCGGAAAGCAATTGGACTTTTGCCAGGCTTATGGCTTTGCTTGAGCGCCGCAAAGGTATAATTGACGCGGTGGTGTTTTCAGGCGGCGAGCCTTTGGCGCAAGACGGTTTGCCGGATGCAATCGACGAGGTTAAAGCTTTGGGCTATAAAATCGGGCTGCATACCGGAGGTTATCGTCCGGAAATGCTGCAAAAGATTATCGGCAAACTTGATTGGGCAGGGCTTGATATTAAGGCTCCGCTTATTGCCGAACGTTATATGCGTGCGACCGGCGGATATAAACAGGTTGAAAACATCAGGCAAAGCCTTCAAATTTTGCTTGCAAGCGGCAAGCATTTTGAATGCCGCACCACTTGCGACCCGCGAATTTTGCAAATTGACGATATTTACGCAATTGCTGATGAACTGAAAACCTTGGGCGTAAAAGAATATTATTTGCAAAAATACCGTCCGATACCGACCGATAAAACCACCACGGACGAAATGTGCGCCGCGCTGATTGAAGATAAAAATCTGACAGCGCATTTAGAGCAAAATTTTGATATTTTTGCGGTTAGAAAATAAGGCGGACTTTTATTTTAATTTATTTGCAAGTTTTTAGCTAAAAACCGTTGATAACTTTAATCTAACACTTGGTAAATTCGGGGCTTTGCTGTATATTTTACGCAGTAATAAATATAGAAAAGCAGGGGTTGTAATGACTGAATTGACCAATGAAGAATATTTAAAAAGCGAACAAGAATATAATGCCGATTCCATTAAGGTTTTGAAAGGCTTAGACGCCGTTCGCAAACGTCCGGGCATGTACATCGGCGATACTGATGACGGTTCGGGTTTGCACCATATGATTTATGAAGTTTTGGATAATGCCATTGACGAGGCATTGGCAGGTTATTGCGATCGCACGGAAGTTATTTTAAATCCGGACGGTTCCGCAACCATTCGCGATAACGGGCGCGGTATGCCGGTTGATATGCACAAAGAAGAAGGCGTTTCAGCGGCTGAAGTTATTATGACCGAATTACACTCCGGCGGTAAGTTTGATAACAACTCTTATAAAGTTTCCGGCGGTTTGCACGGCGTGGGCGTTTCAGTGGTAAACGCGTTGTCTACATGGTTAAAACTGCGCATTTGGCGTAACAACAAAGAATATTATGCCGAATTTGCCGACGGCAATGTGGTTAAGCATGTTGAGGTAGTCGGCGATGCGCCTAACCGCCATGGTACGGAAGTTTCATTTTTGCCGTCGCCGAAAACTTTTACGCAAACTGAGTTCAGCTTTGAAACTTTGGAACGTTCCATTCGTGAAAAAGCCTTTTTGAACTCCGGCGTTCATTTGCGCTTAATTGATAATCGCGGCGCTGAGCCTAAAGAAGAAGTTTTTCATTATGAAGGCGGTTTGTCGGCGTTTGTTACGCACTTAAACAAATCTAAAGCTCCGCTGCATGAAAATATTATCGCGTTTTCAGGCGAAGATAACAATATTCAGGTGGATATTGCCATGCAGTGGACCAATGCTTATAACGAAAGCATGCTTTGCTTTACCAACAATATTCCACAAAAAGACGGCGGCACCCACTTGGCAGGTTTCCGCGGCGCTCTAACACGTACCATTAACAATTACATCACCGAAAACGGCTTGCTTAAAAAAGAAAAAAGCGTGATTACCGGTGAAGATATGCGCGAAGGCTTAACCTGCGTGCTTTCCGTAAAGGCTCCGGATCCTAAATTTTCATCACAAACCAAAGACAAATTGGTTTCGTCAGAAGTTCGTCCGGTAGTTGAAAGCGTAGTTGGCGATAAGTTTAAGGAATGGCTGGACGAGCATCCGGCAGAAGCTAAAATCATTATCGGCAAAATCGTTGAGGCGGCAACCGCGCGTGAGGCGGCTCGCAAAGCGCGTGAATTAACCCGCCGCAAAGGTGTGCTTGATATTTCAACTCTCCCCGGCAAGCTTGCCGATTGTTCTGAAAAAGATCCTGCTTTATCAGAAGTGTTCATCGTGGAAGGAGATTCCGCGGGCGGTTCCGCTAAGCAAGGGCGCGATCGTAAAAATCAGGCGATTATGCCGCTGCGCGGTAAAATTTTGAACGTTGAGCGCGCTCGTTTTGATAAAATGCTCAATTCGGCTGAAATCGGCACGATTATTACCGCTTTGGGCACCGGTATCGGACGCGATGACTTTAATGCCGATAAGTGCCGCTATCACAAAATTGTAATTATGACCGATGCCGATGTTGATGGTTCGCACATCAGAACTTTGCTCTTGACTTTCTTTTATCGTCAAATGCCTGAACTTATTGAGCGCGGCTATGTTTATATTGCGCAACCTCCGCTTTATAAGGCTAAACGCGGCAACTCCATTATTTATCTTAAAGACGACCGCGAAATGGAAGACTACTTAGTTCGCGGTGGTTGCGATGAGGCTATTTTGGAAAAAGCCGACGGCGAAAAAATTATGGGACAGGACTTAATTAATTTTGTTGAAAAAACAATGAAAGCCCGTGCTTTGCTTACCGCATTAAGCATTAAAGCGCCGGAAAAAATCTTGGAACAAATGGCGATTTTCGGCTTGTTTGATGCGGCAGTTCAGCAAAATAAAGAGGTTTTGCAGGCTGAACTTAATCGTGTGGCGGTGCGTCTTGACACCATGGAAGCCGAATATGACAAAGGCTGGAAAGCCGAGTTGCTTGCAGATGGCACAATTTCATTCAATCGCACTCTGCGCGGCGTAAAAGAAGACCATATTATCGGACAATCGATTATTGACAGCGCCGAGGCTAAGCTCTTAAACGAGATGAAAGACTTTTTGCATGAAAACTTTGCCGAATCGGCTAAATTGGTAGCAAAGAGCGGCGGTGAAAAACGTATTGACGGTCCGGTATCGCTGGTTGACGCGGTTATGGGAACCGGCAAAAAAGGTATTACTCTGCAGCGCTATAAAGGTTTGGGCGAAATGAACCCTGAACAACTTTGGGAAACCACGCTTGATCCGGAAGCTCGTTCACTTCTGCAAGTGAAAATAGACCACATGGAAGAGGCCGATGAAGTATTTTCAACTCTTATGGGCGATGTAGTAGAGCCGAGAAAAGAGTTTATTCAAGAAAATGCTTTGAATGTGATTAACCTTGACATCTAATACCTTGGTCTGCGTCTAGCGGGCACCTGCTAGGGGTTTTGTCACTCATGTAACTGTTTGTACACTACGTTCCAAAACCCCGTCGCATCTGCCTCACTATCCGCAGACCTTTTAGATTGTGCCGATTGCAGAAAAAACTCGCGGCGCATTAGCCGCATTCTCCGCGCCCCTCCGGCTTGCGTTTAGCGGACACCTGCCAGAGGTTTTGTCGCTCGTGTAACTATTTGTACACGACGCTCCAAAATCCCGTCGCATCTGCCTCACCATCCGCAGACCTTTTAGATTGTGCCGATTGCAGAAAAAACTTGCGGCGCATTAGCCGCATTCTCCGCACCCCTTTGGTCTTTTATTTAAATTCAAATTTCAAGGTTGCATCTCGATTGCCTAA
>CALETM010000008.1 GCA_937920765.1 uncultured Alphaproteobacteria bacterium
AAGGTCGTTTCCGTCAAAACTTGTTAGGTAAACGTGTTGACTACTCAGGTCGTTCGGTTATTACCGTTGGTCCGGAACTCAAATTGCAGCAGTGCGGTTTGCCTAAAAAGATGGCGCTTGAGTTGTTTAAGCCGTTTGTATATTCAAAACTTGAATTATACGGCCACGCAACCACCATTAAAGCCGCTAAACGCATGGTGGAAAAAGAGCGTCCGGAAGTATGGGATATCTTGGAAGAAGTTATTCGTGAGCACCCTGTACTGTTAAACCGTGCGCCGACCTTGCACCGTTTAGGTATTCAGGCATTTGAGCCGGTATTGGTTGAAGGTAAAGCTATTCACTTGCACCCGTTGGTATGTACCGCGTTCAACGCCGACTTCGATGGCGACCAAATGGCAGTGCACGTTCCGCTTTCATTGGAATCACAATTGGAAGCCCGCGTGCTGATGATGTCAACAAACAACATTTTGTCACCGGCTTCAGGTAAACCGATTATCGTGCCTTCACAAGATATGGTACTTGGTATTTACTACCTTACTTATGATGCAGACGGCGTTACCGGTGAAGGCAGCATCTATGCTGATGCCGATGAAGTGATGTTGGCATTAAATGCTAAAGTAGTTGACTTGCATGCTAAAATTAAATGCCGTATGGAATATGTTGATGACAACGGCGAAACCAAATACGGCTTGGTTGATACCACTCCGGGACGTATTATCGTTTCAGACATTTTGCCTAAAAACCCGCATATTCCGTTCTCATTGGTAAACCGCTTGATTAAAAAGAAAGAAATTTCTGAAATCATTGACACCGTATATCGTCATTGCGGCCAAAAAGAAACCTGCATCATGGTTGATAAAATTATGACCTTAGGTTTCACCAATGCTTGCAAGGCCGGTATTTCATTCGGTAAAGATGACTTGATTGTGCCTGATGCCAAAAAAGAACTCATTGCCGAAACTACCAAACAGGTTAAAGAGTTTGAACAGCAGTATCAAAACGGTTTGATTACCAAAGGCGAAAAATACAACAAAGTTGTTGATATTTGGGCAGCCTGCACCGATAAAATTGCTGATGAAATGATGAAAAACATTTCAAAAACCGAGCATGGTTACATCAACTCCGTATACATGATGGCTCACTCCGGTGCGCGCGGTTCTGCCGCTCAAATGCGTCAGCTGGCCGGTATGCGTGGTTTGATGGCAAAACCGAGCGGTGAAATTATTGAACAACCGATTATTTCAAACTTTAAAGAAGGTTTGACCGTGTCGGAATACTTCAACTCCACCCACGGTGCTCGTAAAGGTTTGGCCGATACCGCGTTAAAAACCGCTAACTCCGGTTACTTAACCCGTCGTTTGGTTGACGTTGCGCAAGATGTTGTTGTTACCGAAACCGATTGCGGAACCGAGCGCGGCATTATTGTTCGTCCGGTTGTTGACGGCGGTAACGTTATTGTTTCAATCGGCGATCGTATTTTGGGTCGTACCATTCAGGAAGATATTATTCACCCTGAAACCGGCGAAGTTTTGGTTAAAAAAGGCAAACTTATTGATGAAAACGACGCTGAACTTGTTGAAAAAGCCGGTGTTGAACAGGTTAAAATCCGTTCGGTATTAACTTGTGAATCCGAACACGGTGTTTGCGCTGCATGTTATGGTCGCGACCTTGCCCGTGGTACTCCGGTAAATGTTGGCGAAGCTGTCGGCGTTATTGCCGCTCAGTCAATTGGTGAACCTGGTACCCAACTTACCATGAGAACCTTCCACATCGGTGGTGCGGCATCAAAATCAGCCGAACAATCCAGTGTTGAAGTTCCGTTCGCCGGCGTTCTTAAACTTGAAAACAAGCATACCGTTACCAACACTGACGGTCACTTGATTGTTTTATCGCGTAACTGCGAAATTGTAATTTCAGATTCGCAGGGTCGTGAAAAATCACGCCATCACGTACCATACGGTACCAAAATTTTGGTAGAAGAAGGCACTAAAGTTAAAAAAGGTCAAAAAGTGGCAGAATGGGATCCGTTTACCATTCCGGTAATTTCAGAAAAAGCCGGTGTTGCTCAGTTGGTAGACCTTATTAACAATGTTTCGGTTAAAGAAAATATGGATGAAACAACCGGTATCGTTTCAAAAGTTGTTATTGATTGGCAGTCCGGTTCTTCAGCCAATGCTTCATTAAAACCGAGCATTGTTTTGAAAGATGCCAAAGGTAAGGCTGTAAACTTTGATAACGGCAAAGAAGCTCGTTATTATCTGTCGGTTGACGCGGTATTAAACGTTGATAACGGCTCTGAAGTTAAAGTCGGCGACGTTATTGCCCGTATTCCGAGAGAGAGCTCCAAGACCAAAGATATTACCGGTGGTTTGCCGCGTGTTGCCGAGTTGTTTGAAGCTCGTCACCCGAAGGATCAGGCCATTATTTCCGATGTTGACGGTATGGTAGAATTTGGTAAAGACTATAAAGCTAAACAGCGCATTATGGTTGTTCCGGCCAAAGGCGAACCGATTGAATACTTGATTCCGAAGGGACGCCATTTGGTTGTTCAAGACGGCGACATCGTTAAAAAAGGCGATATGTTGGTTGAAGGCACTCCGGCTCCGCATGATATTTTGCGCGTGTTGGGTGTTGAAAAATTAGCCGAATACCTGGTTAAAGAAGTTCAAGACGTATATCGTCTGCAAGGCGTTAAAATTAACGACAAGCACATTGAAGTTATTGTTTCGCAAATGTTGAGAAAAGTTGAAATTACCGTTCCGGGTGACACAACTTTCTTGGTTGGCGAACAAGTTGACCGCGATGTGTTTGAAGAAGAAAACGCTAAAGTTTTGGCTGAAAACGGCACTCCGGCTCAAGCTGATCCGGTTCTGCTTGGTATTACCAAAGCTTCATTGCAGACTAAGTCGTTTATTTCTGCGGCATCATTCCAAGAGACCACTCGTGTCTTGACTGAAGCTGCCGTATCCGGCAAAGTTGACCACTTAACCGGTTTGAAAGAAAACGTTATCGTTGGTCGTTTGATTCCGGCCGGTACCGGTACGGTATTGCGCTCGCTGAAACGCGTTGCCGCTCAAAATGATAAAGAAATTTTGGCTCAACGTGAAGCAAACGCCAACGAACAAATTGAGCATAATGCTGAAACTCCGGCTCCCGCAGCTGAAGAAACTCCGGCAGAATAGCTTAAATTAGCAACTAAAAACCCTCGCTTTAGCAATAAGGCGAGGGTTTTTGTTTGGATTAAAGCAACTTAGAAAGTCATCTGATAATAAAAAGCGCAACTGTCTTTGTCTTCGCAAATATTGCAGAAGTCTTCCATTTCAGCAAGGGTTAAATCTTTAAGGCATTTACGGTCAGATGTGCAATAATTATCGCCATTAACTATGTTGGCCGAGGAATTTTCTTCACCTTTGGTTGTTTCAAACTTGGTACGCCAAAGTTGCTCTCTTTTGGCTTTAGCAATTGTAAATAAATTCATGCACGATTCTTTTTGTCCCTTGTTTAAGTATAACAAAAACTCAAAATAATATTCGCCATCGCCGCCAGTGTAATTTTTTAAAACTATAGTAGTGCCGAAAACATCAAATATTGCATTATTTCTGTTTTCTCGTATCATTTCTTGCGGGATAACGTTTAATTTTTTAAGTATAGGTACCATATTTCCGGCAGTAGAAGTTTTTGAGCGCTTAAAATCGTCCATATGAATGTTGACATAGTCTAAGATTGAACCGATTTGCTCAGTTTGTTTATTAAGCTTATATTTCATCATTGCTTTGCTGTAACCGGCGATAGCGCCAACGGATAGCACGCCGATAATCGCCAAAACGCCGAGCATTTCCACCATAGACCTACCTTGGCAGGTGGCGGCGTCCGTTTCTACAGTGTCACACTCCGGCTTGACCGGAGTGTCCAGGTCAAACCAATTAGCAAATTTTTTCCACCTGGATATTCGGGTCAAGCCCGAATATGACGATGTGATGTGTAGAAAGCGGCTAAAATTTGATTTCATGATTCAAAATCTCCTCAAAAAGTTGGTTTTGAGAAGATTTTAGCTCGCGTTTTTTTTTTGCAATATTTACGAGTCTACGCTGTGCATAAGTTGTATTTTAAGCCACGATTAAAAATTCCCCTCCTCAGGATGGGAATTTATATGCCATGCATAAGTTGTATTTAAAGCATGAAATACCGAATATAAAGGTAAATGCCTGCAATAAACACGCTGAACAGCATAACAGGTATTGACCAAATTAAAAATCGCAAAAAGTTTAACGGGTGACCTTCGCGTTGGGCAAGTCCTGCCACAATCACATTGGCTGATGCGCCGATAAGCGTTCCGTTGCCGCCAAAGCATGCGCCCAATGAAAGTGCCCACCACACCGGCATCATGGCTTCGCGCCCGCCCATAGCCGGTTCCATAGTTTTTAACATCGGAATCATTGTGGCTACAAACGGAATGTTGTCAATGGCGCTGGAAAGCACGGCTGACGAGCCCAAAATTAAGAACACGCTCTTTTTAATGCTGCCTTCAGTCAGCTCAATAAACCATTGTCCTAAAATTTGCAAAACTCCGGTAACTTCAAGTCCATGCACAATCACAAATAACCCGCAGAAAAAGAAAATGGTTGTCCAGTCAACCAGACTTAACATATTTTCAGTGTTTTCATCACGCTCATGGTTGTTATTGCCGGCGGTATAAAGCCCAAGCAGCAGCGCCGCGCCGAATAAGGCAATTACGCCGTTGGCAATGCCGATGTGTTCCGCCGCAATAAAGCCGATGATTACCATTAAAAGCACAATCAGCGATTTTATAAGCAGGCGCGGGTTGGTAATGCTGTCTTTTTCATTAATATTGAGCACAGCCACGCGGTTGCGTTCCGTTGTGGTTAAACTTTTGTGCCAAATCAAAATAAAAGCGGCGATTAAAACCAACAAAACGATGATAACAACCGGAGTTAAGTTGTAGGCAAAGTCCACAAACGAGAGTTTGAGCGCGGAGCCGATTAAAATGTTAGGAGGGTCGCCGATAAGGGTGGCGGTTCCGCCGATGTTAGCGGCAAAAATTTCTAAAATTAAATACGGAAACGGATTAATTTCGAGCTTGCGGGTAATCTGAAAAGTAACCGGAACAATCAACAGCACGGTGGTAACATTATCCAAAAAGGCAGAAAACAATGCCGTTACAAAGGTTAAAACAACCATAATCCCCAGCGGGTGCGCCTTAACTTTTTTTGCGCCCCAAATCGCCACAAACTGAAATAAGCCTGATTTTTCGGTAATATTCACAATCACCATCATGCCGATAAGCAAAGAAATTGTGTTAAAGTCAATGCCTTCAATCGCGGTTTTTTGGGTTAAAATTCCGGCAAAAATCATCACGGAAGCGCCAAGCAGCGCCACTACCGCGCGGTTTAATTTTTCCGTAAACAAAATTACATAGCTCACAAGTAAAATAGCCGTTGCCACAATTTGCGGATTTGCGAGTATTGCACTTAACATTTTGCTTTTAAGCCTCCCGATAAAATTTAACAAGCCATTATATTCGGCTGAAAATTAACAAAGCGATAATAAAAAATTATTTATAAAGTGTTTTTTATGGTTGCAAGTATGTAAAGTTAAATTAATATGATACCGACAGAACC
>CALETM010000009.1 GCA_937920765.1 uncultured Alphaproteobacteria bacterium
TGGTTCCGGCCGTTGCCGCTTATGCGGTATATCATGCCGCCGGTTCATTGGTATATCCGGTTGTGGCGGAAATTCGCAAAATCAACCGTCAAAAACGAGAAGCCGGTGAAGCGACCTTGCCGTTTATGCAAGCCTTAAAGCAAGCTTGGAAAAATAAAACCGAGTCTCGTAAAAACAGACGCACCTATATTGTCAGCGTCTTAATCAACACCGCTGTTGCCGCCGGTGGTTTTGCATGGTTGAAAGACGGTTTGGAAGCCGCCGATGCCGCCGCAGCGTTGACTGACGGAGTTAAAGACGGCTTGAACGTTACTTTAGCATCCAGCATTGCCGAAACTCGTCATGCTATCAGTATGGGACGCGCAGGCGCCGCCACCATGGCGCAGTTAGCAGATGCAGGTGTTGCTTACGGCGTTTCAGTTGCCGATCCTGAAAACTTGGAGAAAAAAGCCGAGGCAAAACAAACAGCAATTGCGGCTTTGGTAGGCATGGGCTTTAACGCCGCTTTTCAAGGTATCGGCTTTGCCCGCGGTCATAATGCAGGTTCTGATGTATTAAGCCCTGAAGTTGAAACCCCTACCACGGCAGTAAGTGACGCCGCTAATGATACCGCAAATGAAGCCTCATCTGCTCCTAAAAACGGATTTTTCAAAGGATTATGGGACAGAATGTTCGGCGGTAACGAAGCTGACAGCGCATCAAACACTTCAGCTCCGACTCAGGCAGATTCCGGTTATGCCTCCGCGTCGAATCCGGTAAACGTTAATGAAACGCCTGACGTTGAACCAGCAGCTCCTGCAACAACCGCACAACCAGAAACTACTGAACCGGCTGCTCCGGTAGATGAAAATACCGAAACTGTAACAGGTTTGTTCCCTAAAGAATATAATCAAGATATGGGAATTTCGCAAAAGCAGTATAACACTTTGGTTAATACCACGGAAGGCACGCTTAAAGCTGCTACCGGCGAAGAAGTTACTTTGGACAGAGCTTATAACAACCTTAACAGCGCTATGGATAACTTTGAAGGCAAAACCAAAGAAGAAATTTTGTACAAATATAACCGCTTATATGCCTTTATGCGCAAGGCTTACAATGTTGGCGACGGCACATTGCGCGAAACTCCTTCGGGGCGCGAATATTTAACTTCACGTTTCAGCAACATCAACATTAATGGCATGGACGATGAAAAAATGGCAAAATTAGTAAATTTTGCAATGGACAACACCTATGCCGGCAAAGCTGAACTCAAAGAAGGCTTAAACAAGCTTTTCTCTGAAGGATTAAGCAACAAAGATATGACTTCTTTGGTTACCGCCATTCATAGCAACCAGCGCTTTAATCAGTATCAGTCTGAAATGGAAGCTTTAACCAAATTACTTGGTTGCGGCGAACAAATCAGCACTGAACAGGCTTTGGCTATTAACAAAATGTTAGACAATACCGATGATTTGCTGGCAACCGGTAAAGCTCACACCCAATTAACCGGTTTGAGCTTGGCTAAAGATTGCCATGACGACGATGGCGAATGGAAGCATATTAAAGTTGAACCGAAAGAAATTCCGGTACCGGCAACTCCTGAGCTTGGCGATGTTGAACTGCCTGATGACGAACCGATAGCAGTTGAACCTACTCCGATTGAGCTGCAACCTGACGATGACTTACAGCAGATTAAACCGATGGCTTATAAAGCTCCTGAACCGGCAAATGTACCTGAACCGGAGCCGGAAAGAAATGTAAAAGGCGTTCGCAAAATGGTAGCAACCCAAATGTCGCAATTTGAAGGTGAAAACAAACCTGATTACGAAAAAGTTTTGGATGAAAAACGCACCGCTCGTATGCTGCGCCGCCACAAACAAGATATTTATGAATAATTTCATAAAGTAAGGCACAAACAAAAAAGCACCAAGTAAAATTGGTGCTTTTTTGCATACATAGTATATATACTGTCTCTTATAC
>CALETM010000010.1 GCA_937920765.1 uncultured Alphaproteobacteria bacterium
CCTCTCTATTCGTCGGCAGCGTCAGATGTGTATAAGAGACAGGGCGTCGGCAGCGCGCAAAAAAAGACGAAAACTAAAACCGCTTCATCAAACAGTTGGTTCTTTAGTCCCGACAGCAGCAAAAAAAGCGCTCCGCGCAAAAAAATTGTGGTGCTTGACCCCGGACACGGCGGCAAAGACCCCGGAGCAATCGGCGCATATGGCAAAACATATGAAAAAAACATTACGCTGGCGATGGGTAAAGAGCTTAAAGCTATTTTGGAAAAGCGCGGCTATAAAGTTTATTTAACCCGCAGCACTGATATTTTTATTCCGCTTAGGCAGAGGGTGAAAATTGCGCAGCGCTATAAGGCGGATTTGTTTATGTCTATTCATGCCGACAGCGCCGTAAACCGCAAAGCTAAAGGCCTATCGGTTTACACGCTTTCAGAAACCGCGTCCGATAAAGAGGCGGCGGCGTTGGCGGAGCGCGAAAATAAAGTTGATATTATCGGCGGAGTTGATTTTTCGGAAAACTCCAAAGAAATTAATGATATTCTGATTTCGCTTTCGCAAACCGACAGCCGCAATAAATCATCTAAATTTGCTGCTTATATGGTCGGCGAAATGCAAAAAACCGTGCAAATTGTTTCAAATACGCACCGTTTTGCCGGATTTGCCGTGTTGAAGGCGCCGGATATTCCGTCAGCGCTGCTTGAAATGGGATATCTTTCCAATCGTCAGGAAGAAAGCTTGTTAAAACAACGTAATTATCGGCAAAAATTGGCAAAATCGGTATCGTCGGCTATTGATAAATACTTTAACGATCCTGAAATTGCCGCATTGTATTAATTTTGCCCCGCTTTTGGCGGTATAGGTTACATTTTTCTTTTGCAATTTTGCTAAAATGTAATAAAGTGGCGGCAATATCTGATTTTAGTTAACGGAATTTAATGTATGTTTAAGTTTGTTTCCACATTAATAAGCGCCGGTTTGTTTTTAGGCATTTTGGCGTTGCTGGTTTTGGCGGCTTTTATCGGTAAATTAAGTTTTGACTTGCCGGATTATCATCAGCTTGCCAAATATGAGCCGGCGGTTACTACTCGTTTGTTTGCCGGCGACGGCCAGCTGTTGATGGAATATGCCGCTGAAAAGCGTTTGTTTGTCCCGATTGATAAAATTCCCGACAGAGTTAAGCAAGCTTTTATTGCCGCCGAAGATAAACATTTTTATCAACATGGCGGAATTGATTATATAGGTATTGTGCGCGCTGTTTTGCATAATATTAAAAATTTGGGCTCGGGACGTCGTCCGTCAGGGGCTTCTACCATTACGCAGCAGGTTGCTAAAAACTTTTTACTCAGTTCAGAAGTTTCATATGTGCGTAAAATTAAAGAGGCGATTTTGGCTAATCGTATGAACAAGGCCTTTACCAAAGACCATATTTTAGAGCTTTATTTAAATGAAATTTATTTAGGCAACCGCTCGTACGGGGTGGCCGCGGCGGCGCTTAATTATTTTGATAAATCGCTTGATGATTTAAGTTTGGAAGAAATTGCTTATTTGGCGGCGTTGCCGAAAGGACCTAACAATTATCACCCGATTAAAAGATATGATGCCGCGGTGGCTCGCCGCAACTGGGTTATCGGCCGTATGGCAGAAGACGGTTATGTAACGGAAGAAGAGGCGGAAGCCGCTAAGGCTAAGCCGCTTGAAGTGGTTAAGCGCGAAAACGGATTTTTAAAAGACGCGGAATATTACAGCGAAGAGGTTCGCCGCGCGATTGTGCACAATCTTGGCAATGATGCTTTATATGAGGGCGGACTAATTGTAAGAACCACCATAAATCCGCAAATTCAGTCAATAGCGACGGCGGCTTTCCGCAAAGGGTTGATTGATTATGACCGTCGGCATGGTTGGCGCGGGGCGGAAAAAAATATTGCGATTGATGAAAATTATCAAAAAACCTTCCGTGATACAAAGCTTACTGCCGGAGCGGAGCCGACATGGCAAAAAGCAGTGGTGCTTAAAGCAGAAAAACAACAGGCTGAAATTGAAACCGAAAACGGCGAAACCGGCCATATATATCTTAAGGATATAAAATGGGCGAAACCGGCCTTAAAAAACAAGTTTACCGGCGCGGAGCCGACCTCGGTTGCCAATGTGTTGAAAGCCGGCGATGTGATTTATGTTGAACCGATTAAAGACTCCAAAACCAAAGACGCTTTTGCGTTGCGGCAAATTCCTGATGTTGAAGGCGGCATGGCGGTGATTGACGCGCACACCGGTAAGGTGTTGGCGCTGGTGGGCGGATTTTCATTTCAAAAATCGCAATTTAACCGCGCGACCCAAGCATATCGACAAACCGGTTCGTCATTTAAGCCGTTTGTTTATTTAACCGCTTTGGAAATGGGTTATTCGCCGAATGATTTAATTTTAGACGCGCCGTTTGTGCTTGATCAGGGAGTTGGTTTGCCTAAATGGAAACCGGTAAATTACTCTAAAAAGTTTTACGGCTTAATGACTTTGCGTCAGGGGGTTGAGCAGTCTAAAAACCTGATGACGGTGCGCTTGGCGCAAGATATCGGTATGGATAAAGTGGCGGAAATGACCAAACGGGTCGGGATTAATGATAATCTGCCGCAGTTTTTGTCGTCGTCTTTGGGTGCGGCGGATGCCAGAGTTATTGATATGGCAAGTGCTTATGCCATTATTGTAAACGGCGGCAAAAAGGTTAGCCCGTATTTGATTGAGCGTATTCAGGACAGGGACGGCAAAACTATTTATAAAGAAGATACTTATGACTGCCATGACTGCAATGCCGATAAATGGGAAAATCAAACCCCGCCGCATAAACCGGATACGCGCGAGCAAATTGTTGACCCGCTTACCGCTTATCAGATGACTTCTATTTTAGAGGGCGTTGCCGTCAGAGGCACCGGCGCCAGATTAAGGAGCTTAAATCGGCACTTGGGCGGCAAAACCGGCACCACCAACGAAAATAAAGACGCGTGGTTTGTCGGGTTTTCGCCTGATTTAGTGGCGGCAGTGTATGTCGGCTATGATTCTCCGGTCAGCTTAGGGCGGTTTGAAACCGGCGCGGCTGCCGCATTGCCGATTTTTTATGATTTTATTAAAGACGCGTTAAAAGATGTGCCGGATTCTAACTTCAGAATTCCGCAAGGAATTAAGTTGGTGCGGATTAATCCGAACACCGGCAAACTTTCGCAGCCGGGGGACGCAACCGTGATTGTGGAGGCGATTAAGCCCGATTACAGCTTTGATACAACCAAGCAGCGGGTTATCGGCGGCGACGGCAATGACGCGATGGTAATTGATTCTGATGCTGAAATTTTGCAAGTTGGCGGAGAATATTAAATGAAAGCCGAGTTTGTTAATTTAATTGATGAAATTAAGCAATCGTTAGAATTGCTGAGGAGGTATCTTTGATTACGATAATGCCGTTCTCAGATTGGAAGAGCTTAATTCTTTAACCGAGAATCCTGATTTATGGAATAATGCCGCCAGTGCGCAAAAGCTTTTGAGTGAAAAAAATAATTTGGAAAGCTCTCTCGCCGCTTATCGCGATATGGAAAAAAGCGTAAACGATTATGCGGAAATGGCTGAACTTGCCGATGATGATGAAAGTTTGCAAGCGGAAATATACGCTGATTTGGAAAAGTTGCAAAAACAAGCCAAGCATGCCGAGCTTGAAGCCTTGCTTTCCGGCGAGGTTGACGCTAATGACGCGTATTTGGAAATTCATGCCGGAAGCGGAGGTACAGAGGCGCAAGATTGGGCGGAAATGCTGCTCAGAATGTATACGCGTTGGGCAGAACAGCATAATTATAAAACCGAATATCAGGAAGAAACCGAGGGCGAGGTTGCCGGCATTAAGTCGGTTACCGTCAAAATTTCAGGGCACAATGCGTATGGTTGGCTTAAATCAGAAAGCGGCGTACATCGTTTGGTAAGAATTTCGCCGTTTGACAGTGCCGGCAGGAGGCATACCAGCTTTGCTTCGGTCGGGGTATATCCGGTGATTGATGACAGCATAGAAATTAATATTAACGAGGCAGACTGCCGGATTGATACGTATCGTGCTTCCGGTGCGGGCGGACAGCATATTAACAAAACCGATTCCGCCGTGCGTATTACCCACCTGCCGACCGGAATTGTGGTGCAAAGCCAGAGCCAGCGCTCACAATTTCAGAACCGTGATAATGCGTGGAAAATGCTTAAAGCCCGCTTGTATGAACGCGAGTTGCAAAAACGCGCCGCAGCGGCGGAAGAGCAACGCGATGCGCAAGGTGAAAACGGGTGGGGGTATCAAATTCGCTCATACGTGCTGCAGCCGTATCGCTTGGTAAAAGATTTGCGCACCGGCGCTGAAACCTCAGATTATAAAGCGGTTTTGGACGGCGATATTGATATGTTTTTGGCAGCCGCTTTGGCTGGAAAGGTCGGCAATGCGGAAAACGCTTAAAATATTGGCAATTGCTTTTTTGACTGCGTACGCGCTGTTATGCGCGGCGGTGGTTTTTATTCCGGAATATATTTTTTACGGCGCCTATGATTATCCGGCAGATATAAATAAAGCGCGTAAAAACGGCTTTAATGCTGAAGAAGTTACATATTTTGATTATGGCAAAAACGGCGGCAAAGTTACGGCATGGCTGTATTTGAACAAAACTTTGCAAAATAACGGCAAGGCGGTGGTATTTTTGCATGGCAACTCATACAATTTGGAGCATTATTACCACAAAATGATACCGCTTGCCAGGGCGGGATATTCGGTTTTAATGCCGGAATACCGCGGATTTGGCGGACAAGGGAAAAAAATTAAGCAAAAATATTTGGAGAAAGACGCTGTAAATGCGGTAAAGTATTTAAATAAACACGGGTTCAGCAATGAAAATATTATAATTTACGGTATTTCACTCGGGAGTTATACTGCGCTTTATGCCGCAAAAAATCAGCAGCATAACGGCAATTTTAACGCGGTTATTTTAGAAGTTCCGTTTACCAGTTTGCTAGAAACCGCCGAAAGTTATGTTACATTCGGCGCAATTAAGCTGGTGCCGCTTGATTTGTTAATGAAAGATACATATAATAATTCAGCACTGATTGGAAAAATCAAGACACGGATTTTGATTATGGCAACAAAAGATGACAAAGTAATACCGCCGGTGTTGGCTGAAAAGCTTTATCTTCAGGCAAATGAACCGAAAAAAATGATAACTTATGAGGGCGCTCCTCATGATGGGTTGTACAGTTTGCACAATTATCGCGATATTTTGGAGTGGCTCTGACAAATGAAAAAAATTTCCGGCAGATTGTATTATATGCGCAAAACCATGGACTATTTAGGCGTGGCTTTGCTGCTTTCGCTTTTGTATCTGCTGTGGATTTTATATCAAGGGCCGCTTTCAGTACCGTTTTTAAAGCCATATATTATGCAGGCGCTTAATTCTGACGAAAAAGAATATACCATGAATATCGGCGAGGTTAATCTGGAGTTGGTACGCTCAATTCAGCCGATAAAAATTATTGCCAATGACGTTAGTTTGCGGGCGGCAGATGATAAATTTTCAATTAAGGCGCCAAAACTTTCGCTTTCATTCAGCGTTAGGGCGCTGCTTAAAGGTATTGTAGCGCCAAGCAGCGTTACGGTTGAAAATCCGCAAGTGGCAATTTTTATGACTTACGGGGTTGAAAAAGATAAAACCAACGAAATTAACAAAAAGAAGGTTCAAGCCTATGTTGATTGGTTTGAAGGATTTTTGGAGCGGTTTAACTCTGATGACGATATTTATCCCGAAAGCTTTATTAATGAAATTAATATTAAAAATGCCGAAGTTGAGTTTCATGAAGTTGATTTAGGGCGCAAGTGGAGCTTTAAAGACGTTAAATTTGATTTTGACCGCAATATTAACAACTTGGAAATAGGAATCGGCGGTTTGCTTGACTTAAAAGACCGGTTGGCAACATTAAATCTCACCGGAAAATACCAAACTTTTAATAACCACTTGGTGCTTGATTTTAATTTTGCCGATTTGGTGCTTTCAGATTTAATCAGTAACATTAGCGATAATATGCCGAAAATTGATGTTCCGGTTGACGGCAGTGTGGTTGCATTGATTGATTTTGACGACATTATGGCCGGCAAGCGCGATTTAATCGGCAGTTTGGACGCGGCGCTTGAAGATTTGCGTTTTCAGATTAAAGGCAGCGACGGCGAAGTTATTTTTAATAATGATGATAAATTTAATTACGGTATTGATGCTTTTGTGCTTAACGGCAATATCGACAGCGGCTTAAATTCAATTAAGGTTTCAAATGCCGACTTTACGGTGGGCGGGCAAAAGACCAAACTTAGTTTGGATATTTCCGGCTATAAAAAATATGTGTTTGAAAGGTCTTTGGAAGATTTAAAAATTGTGTTTGAGGCTGATATTGATAAGTTTAAATTAGACGATTTATCAAAGTTTTGGCCGAGATATTTGGCGGAACCGGCATGGGAGTGGTGCAAGCAAAATTTGTTTGGCGGGTATGCCGAAAACGGCAAATTTGTGTTTACGTTCGGCTATGATGAAAATGCTAAAGCCATTGATTTATTAAGCCTTAAAGGGCGGGCCGATATTGTTGACAGCAATATTTCATATCTTGAGGGAATGCCGGTAGTGCGCAATGTTTACGGTGTGGCAGATTTTTCGACCTCTGATATTGATATTAAAGTGGATAAAGGTGTTTCAGACGGAGTTATTATTACCGGCGGCAGTGTTCGTTTGTATGATTTAAATAAATATCATAACTATATAGATATTAATATTAAGGGCAATTCAAGCGTGAGCGACGCACTGCGTTTTATTGACAATCCGCCGCTTAATTATGCTAAAGAAATAGGCATAAATCCTGACGCATTAACCGGTGATGTTGAAATTGATTTAGGGCTTAATTTTGAGCTGTATCAAAACCTTTCGCCTGATGAAATTAAAGTTGATGTTAAGGCCGATTTGCAAAACCTGAAATATCCGAAAGTTTTAGATGGTAAAGATTTAACAGCCGAAAAATTGTTTTTACAAGTAAACTCTAATGGATTTGAAGTTAAAGGTAATGCCGAATTTGATGGAGTTCCGCTGAAAATTGCGTTTAATGAATTTTTTAATGATAAAACATACAAAAGCAAAGGCACGCTTAATTTTGCGCTTAATGATGAAGTAAAGAAAAAATTTGGTGTGAATGTGGCGCTCTTAAATGCTCCGTATATTAATGGTTATGCAAATGTGGTAGCAAATTTGACTGTTTTGAGCAATAATAAAGCGACGGTTGATATTGATGCCGATTTGAAAAATGCGGATATTGACTATAGCTTTTTAGGATTTAAAAAAGCTAAAGGGATCGCCGGCAATGTTAAAGCAAAATTGGAACTGAGCGGCGGCAAAATCAGCAAAATAAATTCGTTTAGCCTGCATAAATCAGATTTTGATTTAAGCGGCGATATTGCGTTGGATAAAGCAGGCGATTTGAAAGTAGTTAATATCAGCCGAATCCACGGACCGAAAACTTCCGCCAAAGCTAAAATAGAATTTGCCGACAAAGGAAAAAAAGTTAAAATTAATGTCAGCGGCAACAGTTATGATTTAACTGAAATGTTTGCCGCTACCGAAAATAAAGTAAGTTCCGATAATGGCAAAAGCGATGATGACGATTGGAGCAAGGTGCCAAATACGGAAGTGTTTATTGCGGTGAACAGCCTATGGACTAACCCTAACACGCCGATTAAAAATTTTGCCGGAAGCGCAGTGTTAAAACCAAAAGTAGGCATTGATGAAGTGCATATGGTGGGCAATTACGGATCAGATAAGTCAATTAAGCTTAAACTTGATTATGTGCCGCGTCCGGAAGGTGAATATTTGCTCTCAATTGACAGTAACAATGCCGGCAGCACATTAAGGGTTTTGCGCCTTTATGATGATATGACCGGCGGTATTTTGAAAATTGAGGCCAAGCGCAACCGCAATAAAGAATTTGTAGGGCATGCGCAAATCCGTGATTTCAGCATTCATAACACGCCGCTGCTCGCTAAACTTTTAACAGTGGCGTCATTTAGCGGCATTTTGGATTTGCTGCGCGGCGAGGGATTAACTTTTTCACATTTTGATGCCCCGTTTGAGTATAAAAACAAGGTGCTTTATATTAAAGATGCCAAAATGTTTGGTAATGTTATTGGATTTACCGGTAGCGGTTCATACGTAAAATCAAGTAAAGAACTTGATATTAAAGGCATTGTTTCGCCGGCTTACAGTTTAAATTCATTAATCGGTAAAATTCCGGTGGTAGGGTCGGTTTTGGCCGGAAAAGACGGCACGGTATTTGCGGCAAGTTATAAAATTAAAGGCACGGTGCATGAGCCTAAAATCAGCATAAATCCGCTTTCGGTATTCAGCCCCAATTCGGTTAAAGATTTATTTTCAGCGGAGGGCAACTAATGGCGGGTACTTTGAAAATAGGCATTGATTACCACGGCGTTATAACCGCGAATCCGCATTTTTTTAGAGAATTTAATACTCTGGCCATAGCTCAAGGTATAAAAATTTATATTTTAAGTGGCGGGTTTGAAAAAGACATTACCGCTTTTTTGCGGCAAGAGCAAATTCCGTATACATACATTTGGTCGCTCGCGGATTATTTTGATAAAAACAAACAACTTACTTATTTGCCGGACGGTTCGTTTAGGGTTGATGACAAGCTTTGGAATAAGGCAAAAGCGGAATATTGTGAACAGCATGGCATAAATTTTCATATCGATGATTCGGTTTTATACGGCGAACATTTTACCACTCCGTTTTGCTTATATGATGTTAAAAACAAGAGCTGCTGTTTGCAGGATAACAACCGCTGCTGTATAGATTTTGATAAACCGGCAAAAGAGGTGCTGGAGCAAATTTTATTGATACTGTCCGCAGACTGAATTTATTTATAGTTTTATTTTATAAGTTTTAAAGTTTAGCCGCATAAGAGTTATTGCATAAGTTGTAATAAAATTTTACATGTTTTTTTATTGACCTTTGGGTCGATTTTTTTTACAGTGTACTTGAGATAATATTTTTAAATTTATATAGATATGGATACTATAAGTTGGATTGTCCTTGGCATTTTTTTGCTTTTTTGCGGGATACTGGTTGCTACCGATTTTATTAAACCTATTCCCCCGGCAGACCAAAAAAATGAGGACGTAAAAGAAAAAGTTAAACATTAACAAAAAGCTGCCTTTCTTATGCCTAACCGCTAAGAACGCAGCTTTTTTTATTGTAATAATTCAAGAGTGTTTTGCTCTAATTCTTTAATGCGTCGGTAGTGTTTGCGGCTTTTGGTATGTTTATAAATTTGTAGCAGGCGGGCACAGATTTTTAAAATGTTTTCACCTTTTTCCAATACGGAGATGTTTTCCGCCATTACAAAAGTTAGGGCATATTCCAAATATTTTGCTTGTAATTTGATGTCGTCGGTTTGTTTGGCAAGTTCTGTAAAAGCCTGCCTTTTCATACAATTTTCTTCCGATATGGCAATTTGCTCCAAAATTTGGCGCCTACCTTGCTCGTCTTGCATTTCAGAATAAATGCACGCTATTTTTTCAAGCGTTGCCCGCTTTTCAGAAGCGGTGTTGGCAAAAGGCAGCGCATCGTAGTAATATTGCAAAGCGCGCAAACAATTTTGCCGATGAGGAAGCTTTGTGTGTTTAATCATAAAAATATCGCCGATGTTGTTATATGTCCAAAATAAAATTTGGTGATGTTTAATGCTTTCATCATTGCGGCATTCAGCAAGAGAGGTGCAATAATTGATAATATCGTTATATGCCATAACCTTATCATCAATATCAGGCATTAAATCGGCCTGTTTATGGGCTTTGCGGTATGCTTTAAGCAAATTATACGGTTCAGCGGCGCGCAGCATTTTGGTTTACCTTATATGCCGCCGGTTTTGAGGCAATAATCATGGTGGTTAAGCCCGTATTTTCGGTAAATTTGGCATTTTTCGCATAAGCAGCCGCGGTCAAGATGAATACAATTGCTTTTTTCAAAAGCGCAAAACATTTTTTCATAGTGTTCGGTGTTTTTAAAATCGGTGTCAGAACGATTAATGTTTTTTTGCGCATTTTTTAATTTGCAAACCGGCGAATAAGACGGGCAATATAAACAAATGCAATGAGCTAAATTTTCAGAAGTTTTATCTACTTTCATGGTATTCTCCTTTAATTGACATATTATGGAGATATGACCTGAAAGCTTTAAAAACAAGCGTGTGGCAACATAAACTTAAGGTTAAATACGCTCAAAAATTCCGTCGGTTATTTGCGGCAAAAAAAAGTTGGTGATTGAGGGCTTAAATTCTATGCCATCAACCCGCGCCAGCCATGGGCCTTTGTAACAGGCAAGCACCATATCTTCAATATGCTGATTTTCGCCGCGCATTAAAACCTCAACGCTGCCGTCTTCAGCATTGCGCACCCAACCCGAAATTCCACCGATTTGCAGGGCTTGTTTTTCAGCCCAGCGGCGGAACCCGACGCCTTGAACGCGTCCTTTGATTTTTAAATATACCTCTTTCATTGGCGTAAATATTTTTCAGCACTGATGAGCGAATCTTTAATGCTGTTGCGGCGGGCTTCAGCCACCGGTTCGCTGCCCCATTTGCGAGCCTGATATAATTCTTCAAGCTCAGAAAGTTCAAACGCTTCCGCGGCGTTAATGCGTCCTTTAATCATGGCAACCGCCAATAAAACCGAGCGCATGTTAAGCGCGGCTATGTAAAAAGAGGTTAATTCTTTATCAGATAGACTGTCTAAATATTTTTTAAGCTCATGCGTGGCTTTTTTATCGGTTTTTTCAGTTTCAAGCGAGGTAGTTTGTTTAAACCGCGCATTGAGCGTTTCATCAACCCACCTTAAAATCGGCAGCCATTTTTCTTGCTGCTCTTTTTTAACATCTTTGTCGGTGCTCCAAAAAAGCAAAACATCGTTTAAGGCAAAATTAACCAAGCGGTCAATAATTTCAGCGCGGTGCTGTTTGATATCTTTTTCAACTTGTTTAAGGTTTTGTTGCATAATTATTTCCTCTTTTTGAACATTTTTAATACGTCTTTGGCGGTATCGGTTAAAGCGTCAACGCCGTCTGAGATGGCCTTGTCGGTGCTTTGGTATGCGTTTTGGCCGGTGGCTTTAACTCCGCTCGGCGCCGGAAACATAGTTTGATACTCTGTTCCGCTTAATGCGGTGTAGCAAGGAGTTTCGTCGGCGTCAAGCACTAATTGCGAACCTAAGAAAGCCGGACCGGCGGTGGCAACACCGACCACATTTTTAATTACGGCAGTGTTGTCTAACGTAATTTTGGGGTTTTGCACCGTGCCGGCAACTTTGACTAACGATGACAATGCTTGCGCAACATTAGTGTCGGCAAGTTTGCCGTTAAACGGGTGAATGCTGAAGTCTAATTTATCGTTTTTGAGATTTAAGGTACCGTTGCTTACCACGGTTATTTGTTTAGAATTAAAAGCAATACCTTTCGGGAAAGTAACTTTACCATTGTTAATATCGCCGCGGACAACCGCACAAGTTAAAGCCAAGTGCTTATCGATTTTTTGCAGTTTGAGAGTGTTTAAAAGCTGGGTGACAAAATTACCGGTTAAATAACGTAAGGCTCCGGTCTGAATTTCAGATTCGCCGATTATGGCAATAACTTGTCCGTCTAAGCTTTCAACCAATTTGCGAACGGTAGCTCCTTGTCCGCGCAAATTTAGTTTAAGCAGAGTGTTGCCGCCAGAGGTAATACCAAAGTTTTTATCATTTGTTACGGCAAGCGGGGTCCATAATTTTTGTAAAACAACATCTTTGCCGATAAGCGAGGCATTGACAAGGTTGCCGTTGGCATTAAGACTTACTGCGCCGTTGATATTGCCGCCGCCGGCATTAAGGGTGAGCGGCGAAATGTTTAAAACGCCGTTATTTAAGGCAGCTTTAAGGCTGATATTGCTTAAACTTAAATTATTGTCAACTACAAACAGTTTAATGTTGGCGGTTGCATTAGCATTTAATAAATTAAGCGCGCTTAAATCAAGCGGGGTATCGGGCACAAACTCAGCCGCATGCGCGCCGGCAACTAAACTAAAATTAAAGGCCGTGGTTTGCGGTTTGGCGGTTAAGGTTTGCAGGTTAAGTAAATCGCTTTGCAGGTTGGCGCTTATAAATGGTTTGTTTTGGGCTAAATCAGCGCGTACCATACCGGTTAAAATATTACCATTGATATTAAGGGTTTTAATATCAGCATTAATTTTTTGCAAATTACCGTTAAAATCAGTGTTGACAAAAACATCAGGAGCGCCGAAATTTCCGGCAGGGTTATGCGCTTCTAAATTGCCGTTAAAACCGATATTAGAGAAGATGTCGGTTAAAACAACATCGGCTTTAGCGGCGGCGCCGTATGCTTTAACGTTAGCCTTAACGGGATATTGAGAAGTTTTTTGAAGCAAAGAGTTGATAGAACCGGCATTTACGGTTCCGGTAATGTTTTGACCGTTGTTATCAACATTAAACGCAATATTTAAATTGCTGTTCATATCCTCGCTTTTAAGACTAAAGCTGTTAATAGCAATATTTTCGGTTTTACCGTTTTGCATATCCTGATAAACAACTTTGGCATTTTCAATGTTAAAACTTTTTGCCACAAATCCGGCAAGTAACGGTGTGGCGGCAACGGCAGCGGCTTTTTTGTCGTTTTTATTTTCAGCCTTGGGCTGTTTGTTTGCCGTCGGCTTGGTAAAGTTCCAGTTTGGCGTGCCGTCGGCATTAATCGCCAAATTAATTTCAGGGTTAATTAAATTTACGGTATTGATAACAACTTCTTTTTTGAGCAAAGGTAAAATAGCAAAAGAAACTTCAATATTTTTGGCGCTGACCATATTGGGAGTTTCGGCCCACGGAGCGTTGGTAAATGAAACGTCATTTAAAACAATGGTCGGAACTAACGAAATTTTTAATCCGGCGTTACCGGCTAATGATAATTTACGGCCGGTTTGTTCATAAGCAATTTTTTCAGCGTATGATTTGTATTTGTTTAAATCAAAGGTTTTGATAAAAATAAACCCGCCGATGATGAGTGCTAAAATCAAAAATAAAACAGCGGCAAATACAAATTTAATAAATTTTTTCATGAGATTATTTCTCCTTAAAATTTAACCCTAAAAAATTAATGTCGTTTTTAAAATAGTCAGGCAACGGGGCTTTGACAACCAGCTTTTTATTATAAACCGGTGATAAATCTATTTTATAGGCGTGTAAATGAAGCTTTGAACTTAATTCAGGAAAGCGCTTGCGGGTTTGTCCGAAATATTTGCTATCGCCTAAAATAGGGCAGCCGGCGCATTCCATGTGCGCGCGAATCTGGTGGGTGCGTCCGGTTAATGGTTCGGCAGTTAAAAGAGTAAATTTTTCACCGGCGGTATCTAAAACCTTAAAACGAGTTACGGCTTTTTTACCTTCTTCGCTCGGTTCCATTTTTTCGCCGACTTTTTCAAGCGAAATTTTAATTTCTCCTTCCGGATTTTTCAGAGCGCCGATAGCAAGCACTAAATAGGTTTTTTGCAGCATATGCTCGCGGAAAGCTTTAGTTAAGAGCTCGGCATAGCGGCGGTTGCGAGCAAGCACTAAAATGCCGCTGGTGTCTTTGTCTATGCGGTGAACAAGCTTGGGTTTTTCAGAGTTTTCAAATTTTAAGGCGTCTAACATGCCGTCAATATGACGGTCGGTGTTGGTTCCGCCTTGCACAGCTAAGCCTGACGGCTTGTTTAACACAATGATGTTATCATCTTTGAAAATTACCATAGACTTAATAAAATCGGTATCTGATTTTGAAACCACAGCCGGATTTTTAATTGCTTTTTCGTTGTCAAGCGGAGGCAGGCGCAATTCTTGCCCCGCGCTTAAACGGGTGTTAGCCTCGGCTTTTTTGCCGTCAACTTTAATTTGTTTGGTGCGCAAAAGTTTTTGCAATCTGCCCAAAGTAAGAGAAGGATATTCTTTTAAAAACCAGCGATTAAGCCTGATGCCGTCATCTTCCGGTTTGATTTTTACAAAAGTTACGCCTGACATTTATTTCTCGCAAGGTTAGTATGAACGGGTTTTGCCGCTGCGTTTAACGGTTTTAACAGCGCTTTTGCCGTTAAGTTTAAAGTTTAGCTTATGCAACACCTGATTGGCTTTTGAAGGAGTAATATTGGCGGGCAAAACATCGTTTAGACGCTCAATATGGGCATCTTCTAAGTTTTCAGATAAAGCCTGCAGGCCGTCTTCATCTTTAACCACAACCGCGGCGCCGTGTTCGGCGGCATTAGCGATAATATCTACCGACAAAGCATCGGCAGTTTGCGGGTTTACAATCAGCACATGATTATATTCAGTCATTTTTAATATCCTTCTTTTGTTTTTGTTGTTTTTCACGGCGCAGATTATCAAAATAATCAATCCGTTTTTTAATTTCGCGTTCAAAACCGCGCTCGACCGGATAATATAGTTTTACCCGATTGATGCCGTCCGGAAAATAGTTTTGCCCTGAAAAACCGTCTTCCAAATCTTGGTCATAAATATATCCTTCATTATAGCCCAACTGTTTCATCAGTTTGGTCGGCGCATTTAAAATATGCTTGGGCGGCATTAAAGAGCCGGTTTGCTTGGCAAGATCAAAAGCTTTGTGCATAGCCTTATAAACACCGGCTGATTTAGGCGCGGTTGCTAAATAAGCCACCAGCTGCATAATGGCAAGCTCGCCTTCCGGTGAGCCGAGGCGCTCATAAACTTCAGCGCAAGACAAAGCTTGAGTAACGGCATTAGGGTCGGCAAGCGAAACATCTTCAACCGAAAACCGAATCAGACGCCGTAAAATATAACGCGGGTCTTCTCCCGATGAAAGCATACGCGCAACCCAGTATAAAGCGGCGTCAACATCAGAGCCGCGCAAGGATTTATGCACGGCGGAAATAAGGTTGTAGTGTCCATCGCGTCCTTTGTCATAAACCGGCGCGCGGGAGCGAATAATATTAACAATATTGTCTTTGTTAAAAATTTCACCTTCTTTGGCATAAGCCCACACGCTTTCGGCTAAATTAAGAATATAGCGTCCGTCGCCGTCGGCGGTATCTTTCATTAACTGGCGCGCCTCATCATCGACCGGCAGTTTACGTCCTACCTCTTTTTCAGCACGCTGCAATAAAATTTCAAAATCATCTGAAGTCAGGCGGTTCAAAACAAATACCTGACAGCGTGAAAGCAAAGCGGCGTTAAGCTCAAATGACGGATTTTCAGTGGTTGCGCCCACCAAAATTACGGTGCCGTCTTCAACATAAGGCAAAAAACCATCTTGCTGCGATTTGTTAAAACGATGAATTTCATCAACAAACAGCAGCGTGCCTTTGCCTTGGGTGGCGCGGCGTTCCTGCGCGTATTGAAACACGCGCTTTAAGTCGGCGACGCCGGAGAACACGGCGGAAATTTGCTCAAAATATAAATTGGTATGCTCGGCAATTAAGCGGGCGATGGTGGTTTTGCCGCATCCCGGAGGTCCCCATAGAATAAAAGAAGAAATTTTGCCGGAGGCAAGCATGCGGCCGAGCGGGGCATTGGCGCCGACAATATGATTCTGTCCCACAACTTCGGCTAAAGTTTGCGGACGGAGCCGGTCGGCTAAAGGTCTTTTGACCTGATTTGAAAAAAGCGTTTCTTCCATAATTTAAGTTATAATATCCGGATAAATTTTCAGTATGCGAATAATACCACAAATTTTGTTTTCAACAACATTTATTTTGCGGATTTTTAAATAAATTTAACCACGGGTACGTTCACCGCGCGAGCGCATCATATGGACAGTATCAATGACTGAGGAGCGAACGCTTTCAGATTTTGCGTTTTGTAAAAATTTTTCTTTAAGTTGCTTAAGCTGTTCTTCTTTTTCACGCCGTTTGGCTTGCTCATAGCCTTCATAATCGGTTAAGTCTATGTTTTTTTCTTCTTTTTTATCTTCCATGCGCATTTCGCGAACTTCCCGCTTGCGAGCCTCAATTACGCGGCGCATTTCTTCATTATGCTCTTTGGCGAGTTTATCTTCTTTTTCTTCGGTTGTTTTATGAAATTGTTCTAAAATTTCTTCATCTTTAGGTTCCGGTTTGCCGGCAATGGCGCGATAAATCTGCTTACTTGATTTTAAGAGCTGCTCAATGGTTATTCCGGGGTGCTTGGTTAAATCAAGCGTGCCGGCCGAGCCTCTTCCGTTAAATAAAGGACTGAAGTCAATGCCGCGTAAGCGCGAGCGCTTCTTTTTAGGAGCTAAAATTTGTTTTAATTCTTTAGGCGTAGGCATACGTCCTAAGGCTTGGGCAATTTGTTCAACGCTGATAATGCACTCGCTTAAGTCAAGCTCAAAAATATTAACGCCGGTAAAATCAACGCCGGTAAAGTCAACACCGCGCAAGTTTACAAAACGCAAGTCGATTTTGGAAAAGTCGAGCAAAGTTAAGTTCATGCGGCTTAAGTTTAATTTGTGCGGATAATAAACCGCCAAATATTCAACTAAGGCCTGCAATTCTTCAATTGCCAAACGGTCCATTTCAACGTTTAGCAAAATGGCGTCTTGAATATCGGCGTCAACCAAAACAACGCCGTTCATTTTGGCGCCGGTAAAGTTGGTTCCGCGTAGTTTTGCTGATGAAAATACAGCGCCGTTTAAGTTAGCGCCTGATAAATCGGCTCCGGACAAATCGGCTCCGGTAAAGTCAGCGCCTTCCAAATCTGATTTGGAAAAGTCGGTTTCTTTTAAGTCAGAACCGGAAAAACTTGCTCCTTTTAAGCTTTCGCCGCTGTATTTGCCGCCGCGTAAAACTTTGCCGCTGAAGTTAAAGCCGCTGTCAAGCGGAACACGATTATAAGTTCCGTTGTTTTGAGTATCGGTAATTTCAGAAATAGCCTGCCATGAAAAGCTGTTTTTATACATTTGCTCAATGCTTGGCGAATCGCCGTCGCGAGCACTGCGCGCTTTATCGCGTATTCCGTCAAAGTTAAAATTTTTCTTAAAATCAGCCATATTGCCAACCCCGATTTAAACTAAAGATATCATAGCCTAATTTTTGCTTTTTTACAAATAAAATTTTAGCGCTAAGATGTTTGGTGTTTAGCAAGGTATTTTACTGAAATTATGCCGGGGATACTAAAGGCTGCGGCGATAATAAAAAACACCGGCCATGAAACTAATTCTGCCAATAGTCCGCTGGTTGCCGAAAACACATCGCGCGCCAAGCTCATTAACGATGAAAGCAGTGCGTATTGGGTGGCGGTGTACATAACGTTGCATAATGACGAGATGTAAGCAACAAAAGCAGTGGTTGCCATGCCTGATGAAAAATTTTCAAGCGTGATAACAATGGTCAAGAGCGGCACATTGTGACCGGCAAGAGCTTGCAGGCTGAACAACAAAGTGGTTAGGCCCTGAATAAATCCGCACAAATATAAGCCTTTAAATAAACCGATTTTTTTGAGCAAAATTCCGCCGAAAAGTCCGCCGGCAATGGTTGCCGCCATGCCGTAAATTTTGATAACATACGCAATTTCGGCTTTGCTGAAACCCATGTCATCGTAAAACGGAAACGACATCGGGGCAAAATAAGCGTCGCTCATGCGGTAAATAAAAATCAGAAAAATGATTAAAGGCCAATGCGCATGGCGGGTAAAGTCTTGAAGAGGAGCTTTAACCGAGGCGGCAAAAAAATCTTTTATCCTCGCGCGAATCGGTTTGTTAGAATCAGCGTTGTATTTAAAGCCGGTGTTCGGTTCTTTAACCAACAGCAAAGTGATAAAGCCGATGATAGAGCCAGAGGCCATAATCATATACACATTGTTCCAGCTCATAATGGCGGCGAGCCACAATGCACCGGCGCCGGAGAAAATTAAGCCAAGGCGATACCCCAAAACAAATACCGCCGCGCCGGAGGCTTGTTCGTTGGGAGCGTCTTTAAATGTTTCAACCCTATAAGCGTCAAGAATAATATCAAGCGAGGCTGATGAAAAGCAAACCGCCGCCGCGCAAACCCAAATTAAGCGGTGCTGATGTTCCGGATTAACGGCGCTCATTGCCATAACCGCCAAAAAGAGCAGAATTTGCATTAAAAGCCCCCAACTGCGGCGGCGTCCTAAGCGCCAAAGCAACGGAAGCTTAATTTTATCGAGCAAGGGCGACCAAACCCACTTAAAAGCATACGGAATTTTAACGAGAGAAAAAGCGCCGATGGCGGCATAAGTCCAACCGGCTTCTTTAAGCCATAAACTTAACGTGCTGAATACCAGCAAAAACGGAAAACCGCTGGCAAAACCCAAAGCGGTTAAAGCCGCCATTTTGCGGTTGAAGTAAATTCGGTATATGTTTTTAAGTTTGTTTATCATAAAACAAATTAAAACACCGAATCGTTTAAATTAGGGTTAAAGCGGGTATTAAAAAAGCTCCCATTCGGGAGCTTAAATTTTAATATTCGGTTATAGCGTTATTATTTTTAACATACATATTTAAGTATTGCTGAATGTTTTGTTCCATACGCATGTTAAATTCGTCAAACAACTTATAAACCATATCATTCCAGTATTTTTCTTTATCTTCAATGCTGGTGTCAATCGGCATGGTAAGCTCGCGCCATGCTTCAATAGAGGTTTGCGCCTGCGACTGTCCGTTTGCGGAGCTTATTTTTAACACAACCGACAAGGTGGCGCGGTATTTTAAGTTGTCTTTATAAAACAGCTGCGGAGCTTTTTCTTCCGTTTCGGTAACGCTCGCGTCTTTAATGATAAATTCTGCCACGCGGTTAGATGAAAAATCAGCCGCTTCTAAACGGTCATGCGCCCAGATGCGAGCGGTTTTTTCAATAGAAATCGGGAACAGATGCTCAACATTCGGGCGGGTGAAAGATGGGGTAAATTCCGAAATAACGTCAATTTTGCCGACCTGAAGTTCAATTTTGGGTTTGTTGTCAAAGCGTGGTTCGGTAAAGCGGCGCGGTTCGGCAACATCGGCCTGACCGGCGCAAGCGCTGATTAACAAA
>CALETM010000011.1 GCA_937920765.1 uncultured Alphaproteobacteria bacterium
GTTAAACATTATCATATAAAATCTATTGATTGTCAAGATAAGAGGTAAAAACAACAAAAAGCACCTCGAAAGGTGCTTTTTATCAAATGGTGCGCGATATTGTGCAATTATCGGACTGAAGAGTATGATGAATATAAGCAACTTGAGTATAAGTTGGAGTTGCTTTAACTTATTTTTTCATACCGTTTATCCGCTCTTAATTTTTCAACTTCAACTACGCATTTTTTATAAGCATCGGCATCTTTACCAAACCTTTGGGCTATTTCTTTTAATCGCTCATCAAAAGTAAAATCTTCTCCGTTTGGTCCTGTCGACATATCGGCACAATTCAAAATAAACAACTCATCTGTCATATCATCAACTGTTTCATCACCATGCTGAGTAACTTCTTGCCAATATTGATAACCGGAGCGTTTGAGAATTTCGCCGCCGATTGCCGCATGGGAAGCGTTACTTTCTATAAATTCGTAGCCTAAATCGTGCATAATGCCGAGCAAAAACATGTCTTCTGCAAATTTATTATCGCCAGATTTAAACTTGCCGGCAAATTCTTTGCATTTTCTCGCCACAGCTAAAATATGTTGCCACCTGCTGGATGTAATCATTTGTTGTTCCTTGTTATCTTGCTATATACTAGTTTTTTATTAGTCATACATACCCGCGCAAATCAAAACAAAAGGAGTTGCATTTTTTCTGTTTAATTCTGATTTTTTAATCCATAATGCGCCATTTGAATCCAGATCAGAAATTGTTCTGTCCGGATTTCCTTTGATTTTGCATTTAAACAAAATGCCGGTATGAACCAGACACCCAGGTCGCCCGTCATCTTCAACAAATTCATCAAAGACCACAACCCGTTCTTGACGATTTTGGTGGTCAGCTAAAATACATCCGGTTTCTTCATTAATCTCGCGAGCAAGGGTTTCAAGTTCAGATTCTCCGGGTTCGGGTGATCCGCCAGGCAAATCGTACATGTCGGTATATGGTCCCCGTTTTTTTATAATCAACATTACTTGATTATTATTTTCAATGTAGCCATAAATTCCACGGTGCGTTCTTGTAACTTCTCTTGACAATTTTAAACTCCTTTAATTAACAAGTTACAAAGCCATTAACAATGGTTTACAAAGTTATTAACAGCCATTAAAAAAGCCTCCGCGAGGGAGGCCTTTTTAATGGTGCCGCTGGCAAGAATCGGACTTGCGACCCCGTCATTACCAATGACGTGCTCTACCACTGAGCTATAATGGCTACGACAAATTTCATATAACAACATACAGATATGATTTTAAAAATCAATGTATTTTTTTATAAATGTGCAAAATTTATGCAAAATTTTTACCATTTGCCTGCTA
>CALETM010000012.1 GCA_937920765.1 uncultured Alphaproteobacteria bacterium
CTCGGAGATGTGTATAAGAGACAGAGCCAGAATTGCGGCACAACAAGCTGAAAAGAAGATTGATTCCGCAAGCTATGAACCTTTTTTAGACGTTATTTATAATAATACTGACTATTTAGATATCTTTCATAAACTTTCATTGCCTGAACAAATTAAAGCGTACCGTACCTTAAAACGCTTAATGGAAGGGCTTAATAAAACTGATTTGTCCGAGTCGGATAAATCATTGGGTGAAATGGCAGAGTATAAGCTTGAAAAAATTAACGCCATAGCCGGACTTAAATTAGAAGAAAAACGTCATTATGCGCTAAGCCAAGACGAATTGCATATTATTCGCATGGATTGTTACGGGACGGTTGATGCGCGCCCAAACCACCAACTAAGTGATTTTTACAAAGGAATTTTAAAAAAGCCGCTTTCTAAAAAAACGGCAGTAAAAGATTATAACTTAGACAATGCGCCGGCGTGGAAAATATTCAGGCAATTTGACAGCTTCAGAAAAATAGAACTGGATATTTGCCGCTATATGGCAAAAAAGCGCATTAATCCCGAAATACTTACGGTTATGGGTATCAAAGACTTCTCCGATTTGATATTTAACACTTTTCGTACCGATAAAAGCCAAATTAAAGTTTCGTTTTGTAAAGAAGATCCGCCGCGCAACGCTTTTGTTAAGGCTATGGCTAATAAATACGGTTCCCGCATTGCGGAAATTTTGCGTTCTGAAAATATTGACGAACGTTATATACATTCATTGTTAAGCGCAATGAAAAATTATGGCAGTTCCGATACTTCGCATATTATAATTACTGAAACTTATTTTACGCCGCGAGTTTTGACTGATTTGGCCAAAGTTAAAATTCCGTGTGACGAATATCAGATAGGCGATAAAATTCCGCAAACCTTAATCAATACCTTAATGCGTGAGGATAAAGGTATTTTGTTGGCGGCGCGCGATGAAAACGGCAACCGTTTACAGGCTGAAAATTTTCCGAGTTTTGAAGTTCATCATAAAACCGCGGTAATGGAAAGCGGCAGGTTGGCGTATGTTGCCATGGTTAATTATCGTAATAACTTTGTGCTTACCAGTTCTGATTTGCATCGTCATGTTTTGCACGGATTTGATATTTTAAGTTCTTCCGGACGCAAAGAAACATATCACCGCCGTTTGGAATTTATCAAACCGAATATTACATTTATGCTCGGGTTTACTCCTGATAAGCAAATAGAATGCAACTGGAATCAAGGGCGCGCATATATTAATAAATCTGAAACCGATATTGCAAATATTGTTTCATATGATGCGGTTATGTCCGAACTTCTGGAAAAACGAAAAGCTTATTTAAGCGATTCGGCGGTCGACGCCTTTAACTTAGATGATGTCGTAAAGTCGATTAAACGCAAACATCATAAAGAAATGAAGCTTAAAAAACACACTATTAGCAAAAAAGATATGAATAAAGTTAAAATTGATAATGTGATGGGCAAAATTATTACAAAAAGTAAAAAATCGCGCTAACCGGAGATAATTATGGAAAAGTTCTTAAAATTGCTTGAGCGCAATAAATATGTGCATAAAGAAGAGCCGCTTGCGGTAAAAGATGTTATTTTGGCGCAAAAAGATTTGGTTAAACGCGGTTATCCTTTTTTGCCGACGGCATTTTTAGAGTTTTTACAGTGTTATAACGGACTTTCGGCAAACGATTCTGCCATTTTGGGGATTCCGCCGCTTATTGATGGCAGGCTTGACATTATTAAATATAATCGCGAATTTAATCGTGATGCGGCAGTGGTTATTTTAGGCTATGATGATTTTGGCTTTTTAGTTTATAATCAGCCCTTAAATTGCTATCAGTTGGTTGACAAAGACGGCAATATGGTGCTAGAAGAGTTTGCAGATGATGAACTTGAATATGCATTGATTAGTGTTTTACATGTTGACGCAGAATAACATCTGTCTCTTATACACATCTCCGAGCCCACGAGACGCTACGCTATCTC
>CALETM010000013.1 GCA_937920765.1 uncultured Alphaproteobacteria bacterium
CGTAGCGTCTCGTGGGCTCGGAGATGTGTATAAGAGACAGGAATTATTATCATCTTGTCGCTTTCATTTATTCCCGCGCTTATTGCCGGAATATCAAAGGGCTTTCAGCGGGCGATGCTCGTTTCAATGGTAGTTAATTTGGCGGTTTTAGTCATTTTCTGTTGCTTTGTGATTTTTTCAGAAGTGACGGACGAAAGCTATCTGTTCTTTTTGCCATACGCTTGTTATTTTGCGGTAAAACTGGTGTTTTATCGCTTAAAATACGGCGAGTTATGGCCGATGTATCAAGGCAAAGATCCGTTTGAAAAGATATAAGGTTCTTTGCAGAGGTATTATAAAAGAGCATATTACAAAAGGCACAAGTTTTATAAAAGGTGCCTGTTTACAAAATTACAAAAGGTGGCGGTCTTCCCCACCTTTTGGTGTTTTAAAAAACTTAAGGGAATTTTTATAAATACACAGTATCGTTATAATTGTTTAACGAAAGGAACAACTATGGATAGGCAAGTAATTGAAATTATGAATGATGGCTTTATGCTGTCATTGCACCGTGGTTTTATTGTGGTTGAAAATAAAGAGCAGCAAATTAAACAGGAAGTTCCGCTTGATAATGTGCTTGCGTTGGTGCTATCGGCCAACAATGTGGTGGTTTCAAAAAATATTATAAATGCAATTTGTGAGCAGGGCGGAAATGTTATTTTTTGTGATAAGACTTACTTGCCTTCCGCAATTACTATGCCATATACCGGACATTGGCTGATTGCTCCGCGAGTTAGGCAGCAGGTTGAATGCTCAAAACCATTACAAAAAAATTTATGGAAGAGTATTGTTCAGCATAAAATTTTGAATCAAGCTTTGGTGTTGGAATATTTTTTTCCGCAGCATGCCAATATTGAACGGTTAAAACAATTATCCAAAGCAACGCTCAGCGATGATGCCAGAAATAATGAAGGTATTGCGGCGTCTATTTATTTTAAATCATTATTCGGGAAGCATTTTGTGCGCGACCGTCTTAATAATGATGTCAATATTTTACTTAACTATACATATACGGTATTGCGTGCCATGGTGGCAAGAGCAATTGCCGGAAGCGGATTATTGCCATATTTAGGGCTTAAGCATTGCACAAAGTCTAATCCGTTGCCGTTGGTTGATGATTTAATTGAACCGTTCAGAGCTGTGGCAGATAAAATTGTGTTTGAAGAGTTAAATAAGTTGGTGGATATAAGCAATATTGAATTAACTCCTGAAATTAAGCGCAATTTGGCAAAAGTTATTACATGTCCGGTGCAAACGGCTAAAGGCTGTATGTCATTAAATGATGCGCTTTGTGATTTTGCCGGTACTTTAGTTGCCAGTTTTGAGCAAAAGAAAGTGGCGTTAAAATATCCTGATATTTTGTTTTAAATAAAATAATGGGGGTAACTAAAGTCGCCCCCTCATCTTACGGCATTTTCAGCCTTATTATATATGTGTTGACCGTCTGATTAATCTCTGAAAAATAAGCCAACTTATATAACAATGTCAGTATATAAAAAATTTAATTGAATTGTCAATTAAAATATAGTACCGTTGCTTATATTTCTATTAAAATTATAGGAGCTTGCTATGAAATATTGTTTAGGACTTGATTTAGGCGTTGGCTCAATCGGTAGCGCGGTTGTGGAATTAGATGAAAATAATAATCCTAAAAATATTGCAGATGCCGGCGTGCGGATTTTTGAAGTGTCTGAGGGAGCTCAAGATAGAAGAACTAAAAGAACGGCACGTAAAAATTTGATTCGCACTAAAAAACGCTTGGAACTTTTAGCAAAAAAGCTTTTTGAAAATAAATTGTGGGTCAGTACAAATCCGGAGGGGACGGATAATCTTAAATCAAAATCTCCCTATAAAATCAGATATGATGCCTTAAATGAAAAGCTTGAAAATCAAAATTATATCGGACGCGCGATTTTGCATTTGGCTAAACACCGCGGAGCAGGGTTTGTTTCGGCATCTGAAGAATCGGAAGAAGAAGTTTTGGAAGAAGGCGAAAAGTCTAAAAAGAAGCCGACAGCGTATGAGTTGATGGTTAATCATTTAAAAGAAACAAATTCTCGCACCATTGGTGAATTTTTCTATAAGCGTATTTTAGAAAGCTATGAAAAAAATGAACAAACCGGCGAGCATGAAAAAGTAAAGCTTCGTACCGTGCGTCAAAAGGCAGGCATGGTAGATTATGCCATTCCGCGCTATTTGGTAAAAGATGAGTTTAAGCAAATTTGGGATAAACAAGCGGAATATTTTCCGCAAATGCAAAAAGAAGGCTTAAAGCAAGAAATTTATGATATTTTGTTTTATGAACGTCCGGCGGCACCATACGCAACCGGAAAATGTATTTATTTCAGAGATGAAGACAGGTTGTTAAAGGCTCATCCTCTTTCCGAAATGCGCCGCATTTATGAAGAAGTTAATAATGTTCAGATTTTATCAGATACGAGCAAACGTCATTTAACGATAGAGGAACGTGATAAAATTGTAAACGAGTTACTTCTTCAAGGTAAAAATGCCGGTTGTCAGTCAATTAAAAAAGTTCTTAATTTATCAGGGCAGAAAAAACTTTCTATTGATGAAAAAGAGGAAAAACAAAAGCCGATAAAAGCTTATTTGTATTCTCGTCCTGAATTTGCTCAAGTGGATTATATTAAAAATTTATCGCAGGACGAATTGATTAAATTTACGGAGTTTTTGGGTAATCCGGTAAACCCTGATGATAAACAAGGGCGGTTGTATAATGAAGATGAGGTAATTGCTAAACTAAAACCGATTTTAGGGATTGATGACGAAAAGCAAATTGCAAAGTTGCTCACAATGCTGCCTAAAGGGCGGGTGATGTTAGGCATTTCTGCCACACAAAAGATTTTAGATAAACTTAAAACAGAAACTGATGAAAACGGGTATGTGCTTGGACATCGCAAAATTACAGATAAGCTTGCCAAAGAGGATAAGCGTTTTATGGCGGCAGAAGAAATTGCGCGGCAAAATCAAGGCAAATGTTTTGAATTACCCTATTATGGGGAGATTTTGCAGACGGATACACAATCTTTTCCGCCACTGCTGCTTAAAAATAATCACAGCTTGAATGAGGGTGAAAAACAATGGGGCAAGGTTGCCAATCCGGCAGTGCACATGATTTTAAACCAAATTAAGTTGGTGGTTAATGAAATTGTTAAAATATACGGGCGTCCGTATGAGATTCATATTGAATTAGGGCGAGATGTCGGGCTTTCTACTAAGAATAAAAACTCTTTGGAAAAAATGCAAAAAGCCAATGAAAAACTTAATGAAGAAGCTAAAAAATATTTGTTGGAACATAAAATTTATGTAAATGGTAAAAATATTTTAAAGTGGAAATTGGCGCAAGAGCAAGGTTGGTGCGACGCGTATAATCCGACACAAAAAATTGATAGAAGATTTATCGGTTTTGAAATAGAGCATATCATTCCGCAAAGCAGAGGCGGAACCGATACATATAATAACTTATGTTTAGTGAGCCGCGCTGATAATGAGGCAAAAGGAAACGAATTTGCTTATGACTATTTTGTAAAATCAAAAACGCCGGAAATGATAAGAGCTATTTTAAACAATGCGCGTACTAAGTTGAAAAATAAGGCGTGGCGCTTTGAGGCAGATGCGCGTGAAAAATTTGAAGATGAAGGCGATAAAGAAGAAACGAATCGGTATATGACTGATACACGCTATGTTTCTAAATTGGCGGCGCGCTATTTACGAGCAATTATTGATTGTTCAGCCGATGATGGTGTTATAGAAAATCGGATTTTGGCGGTAAAAGGCGGGCAGACCGCAGAGTTGCGCAAACGTTGGAATTTGCAAGGTTTGGAATATGATTTAATGGGCTTAAATATCCCGAGATATATTGATTGCGCGCCATATTGGCAGAATCTGGAAACCGGAGAAATAATTGACGGAGAGCAAAAGCCGGATATTGATGGTAATTGGAAATTTTATAATTGTAAAAAGAATCCGGAATGGTCGGCTAAGCCACGTATTGATCATCGCCATCATGCTATGGACGCGATTACAGTTGCGTGCTGTAATTGGAATATGATTCGGCAAATGGCAAATGAAACAAATTTGCATAAGATAAAGGTGCCGTTGCCGATGACAAATGTGCAGTCAGTGGGAGAATTTCGCCGCAAGGTGATTGATGTTTTGAAAGAGGTTAAAGTTTCGCATAAACCGGATCATAATAAGTTGGGTGAGTTGCATAAAGCAACCGGTCGCGTGGTATTGTGCAAAAATCCTGATAATCCGAATAACGTGATTACGGTGTATTCACGAAAAATTTTGCAAGTGGTTAAGACTTTTAGTGATTTGGATAAAATTTTGATACCGGATACGATAAAAAATGATTGGTATCCTGATATTGCTGAAAATAAAACTAAACAAGCTAAATTAGTTGCTGATTTTAAGCAGTATTGGAATTTGGCAGAGCAAATTTTACTTGCTGAAAATGAAAAAGATGTGGAAGAAGGTAAAAAGGAGCGTAAAATTACTGAAAGCGCAATAGTAGCTAAGACTTTTCATTTGTTGTTGGAAGAAGGGCTGTGGAAAGGTAGTAATTTTAAGTGCTATGAAAATAATTCAGCTTTGGTTTATATTCCGAAACACGGTGTTGCTTATGAAGGGCGTAATAACCATTGTGTGGATTTCTATGAAAAAGACGGCAAAGTTGGCTGGGAAGTTGTAAAGCGTTTTGATGTTAATCAGGCATATTTTGTTACGCAGTGGAAAAAGGACGGCGGCAAGCTTATTTGGTCAATTCAACAACGCGATTTACTGGAACTAGATACGCCGGATGAATGGAAATCATATACAGATAAGGAACGCTGCTTAGCGAAAGTAAAAAAGTTTAGTGAAGGTGCGGTGACGCTTGATTATATTACTGATGCACGTATGACATCACCAAAAGATAAAAGTCTGAAATATATGTTTGTTGACAGCCTTGTTAATCGTGGACTTAGTTATTTTTTAATACATAAAGCACGAAAAATAGAACTTACGCCGTTTGGAAAAGTAAAGAAAAAACATAAGGTGTTATGGAATGGCAAGAAGACAGCGGCTTGAAACTTTAACCGGATGGTCTATGATGTGGATAATATGTATGTTTGATATTCCGGTCAGGACTAAAACCGAAATGCGTAAAGCGACTCGTTTTCGTAATTTGCTTTTGGATAATGGGTTTGTTATGAAGCAGTTTTCGGTCTATATAAAACCGGTTAAAAGCTTAAATGTTGGGCAAACGGTAACGAAAAGTCTTGCAAAATATATACCGGATAATTCTTCAGTCTCTTTTTTGTATATTACAGATAAGCAATATTTGATGACGGAAAATTATTTAGGTAAAAATTATGAAGAGAATGAAGAAGAGAATCGCGAAAAA
>CALETM010000014.1 GCA_937920765.1 uncultured Alphaproteobacteria bacterium
CTCTCTATTCGTCGGCAGCGTCAGATGTGTATAAGAGACAGCGATAATACAGCAGTGAGCAACGGCAGATTCTTCAGACGAAACGTGAAACTGAAAGCGATACGCCGAACCCGACATGGTGCGGAATACCGTAATTGCCCCCGGACCCCAGTCGCTTTTGCCGAAACCTTCCGACGGCTTGTCAAACGAGATAGCCAGCGAAACCACGCGCGATAAATAACGATAAGTTCTGGGGTAAGTGTCATAAGTCGGAAACTGGCTGAAGAAGGTTGCCTGCGTGACCCACCCCTCGCGCACCGGCGTTACTCCGTAAGTGCGGCAAATACGTTGAACTTCGCTCTCACCAAAATCAAGCTCTTCTTTGCTGGTGCCTTTGATGATAATGCTCATGGCATATTCGGTTAAAGCCTGATAATCGGCATCGCTGTCTTCAATGGTTGAAAGCGCCTGCCCGTATTGATTAACCACTTCTGACGAAAAGCTGGTTAAGGTGGCCATACGCTGTTGCTGAATAAGCATCATGCGGGCTTGCGGCTTAAATATCGGGCGGACATTATGCAAAAGCACCAACTCGCAGTCAATAGAAAGGAGCGAGACTATCATGCTTTCATCCATATAGTCGCCGGTAGTGCGAATACCCATTACAATTTCATAAAGTTCTTTATCACCGGAAAAAAAGCGGATAATACCGTCTTCACGCGTAAAGTGGATATGATCGGCGGTGAGCATTTCATTAAGTTCGGCGCCTTTGGCATTGCGGACTTTGGGCATCGGCTTTGAAACCGGACTGCATAAACGGCTGAAAATATAGAGCGGGCTATCGGTTGCCGGACTATCCGGACTTTCAAACATTTGCATAACCCCGTATTCACCAAGGGTGGCAACCAACGACTGGCTGGCATAATTTAAATCTTTGAGCGCGTCTTTACGGTCCACAACCGACAATATGATGTAGTGTTTATTGCTGTAAACACGACTCATATTGCTCATCCACACTTCAGAAACTTTTTCCAAAATTTCGTTATTAAAATTGCCCTGCTCGTTATCAAGCGCAGTGCGCTCACGGTCAGTAATTACGCGGCAGACAATTTGCAGTTCCGAAAGGTTGTCAATCCACGCTTTGCGGGCTTCCATCATGGAATAAACTTTTTCAGGCGTGGCGGAGCCTAAATCGAGCCCCGTAATACGGAACACGCGAGCGTATGAGCCGTTGGTACAGCGAATGGTCATACCATCAGACATCAGCTCGGCAAAAGGCAAAAAGTCAGAAACGCGCGATTCACGCGGTTGCGGCAAAACCCATGAGCCAAACTTAGACGAGAGCAAAACCGCAAACGCCGCCGCCGAAATAAAACCTATAATAGCCACAATAACTTCCGCGTTACTGAGGCCGTCAACAAACATAGTAAAAAAGTCAAAATCAGGGCTCAAATTTATTCCCCTTTTCCGGATACAAATTTTTTGAAACTTTATTGGTTTGGCCAAACGCTTGTATCATTGCCGAAAGATGTGGTTCTTTTACTCCGACAAAAACAATCGCCGCATGCACCAGAACAAAAGTGCAAACAAAGAGCAGCGGGTTAATATCAGCCATTCCGATTGCCATAAACATTACCGGAAACTGAATGCCGGCATTAAGCACCACAGGCAAAACCGGCCCCCAAAATATTTTGGGCGGCTGAGCCACTGCTTTTAATATCATATCCTGCATTGTATGCTTCCTCTAATAATTTATGTTTATATTTTTAAGCGGTATTTAAGCCGCGTCAACTGCTTTTAACAAATAATCCACTTTTTGCCAAAGCATACAGGCAGCCTGATTTAAACCGGCTGCCCGAATTTTGGTTATTTTCCGCCGAAGAAACCGTTTAAACGATTGCCAAGCGCGGTGGCATCTCTGCCGGTTCTGTAAGCTTCGCCGCCCAATTCAGCCGCATCAGCTCCTTTGGTGGCACCGTCTTTAACGGTGCCGGCAGCATTGTCAACCGCGGCACCGACACCGGAATTGGCAATACCTGTAGAAGCGGAATCATTACCGCTGACCCCGTCCAAAACATAGCCGAGATTGCCTAAAAAGGCTTGGAAGTTACTATTCATTTGGCCGGTTCCGCTGCGAACCTGATCGGCGGTCATGCCGACCGACGATGCCAAAGCGCCAAGTTTTTTAATCGCGTTGCCGTCACCGGAAATAATATCATCAACATTAGTAATACCCTTGTCAACGGCTGTCTTAACCAATTTAGCATACTCAACCGCGTTAAGCGCTTGATTGCCGCCGGCAATGCCGGCATTGGCGATTTTGATAACATCTTTCATCACCTGCCCCGCGCTTTTACGGCAGGCACCGTTTTGAATTTTGCCGGAACAGCATTCCTGCTTGCCGTTTTTGGTGCGGCAACCGTTGCTGTCCCAGTTGGTGGCGGCATTACTCGGAATTATGCTCGCCAAACCGCCGGATGAGGTTTCAGCTTTGCCGGTAAGATTACTTCCGGCCGATATATTCGGCAACAAGTCACCCATTTCGCGGCGCAGGTTGCTATCGGGATCAACCTCAGGACTGCCGGAAGGACAGTCGTTGCCGGTGCAGGTTTTGCCGCCGCCATCGCTTGAAGGTATATCACTGCCCACAATTGCCGCCGACGAGCTGTCATTGCCGATAAAGTTACCATAACTGAATTGACTGTCGGTTAAATTAGCGCCGCTGAAATAATTAATAAACGGCATCATTACCGCCAATAATGACAAACCTATCATTATATAGGCAAGGTGCTTAAAGCTGATTTTATTGAAAATCGCCAATGTGGTAAACATAATTAAACCAAAGCCGGCAATAACATAAACAATTCGGCGGATATCAATCACCGTCGAAATCATTTTTTTGGAAATAATCTGAAATATGTTATCCGCCGCAAAAGCGCCGCTCGGAAGCAGTGCTATGCCTACCAACAAAATTAAAAACAAAAATTTTGAGTATTGTTTCATGACCGCCTCCATTTTATTAATAACAATTATTCCGCATTTACTAATGTGTCTTTAATGCCGCTCACGCTGATATCAGCGCCGGTGCCCGCCGCCAAATAGTTGATAATGCCGGCGGTGGCGGATATTACCACCAAACCGATAATAATAGCGCTGAGCCACTTCCAGTTAAGGGCGCCGAAAAAGCTACCGATGGCAATGGCGATAATGCCAAAGCCGGCGGCGCCGAAAATAATGCCTTTCATACCCTCAAAAATTTCGCCGCCGGTACGGGTTAAATTTTCGAACACGGCGTATGAATCTGTTGCGCATAAAATTGAAGAAAGCGCAAAGGCCAGCAAACCAAAGCTGACGTATTTCTTTAAGTTTATAAGCAACATTTTAACTCTCCCTTATAAAAATTAAGCGTAGGGGAAAGCGCGAGGCTTTCCCCTTGGCACAGTATGCATTAAAGACCAGCAGTAGATTGATCAAATGTATCATTAAAGCCGTCTTTTTGTTTATCAGCCATATCACCGGTTGCGTAGTTTACAATCGCACCGGCGGCGGCAAGCACTGCCAAACCAACGGCAAGACCGGCAAACCACGCCCATTTTACTTTACCGAAAATAGCCTGGAAAGCCAAACCTACCAAACCGAAACCGCCGACTACAAAGATGATGGTTTTAACAGCTCTGAACACATTCAAGCTTTTTTTGGTGGCAAGGGTCATAACTGACTCTGCGTTTGCATCGCCGACCAAAGACATCGTAAAGACTAAGCCCAAGGCGAACAATGTAAATAAATTATTTTTAAGAAACTTCATTGTTTTTCTCCTTAAATTTCTGTGACAAAACTTCTTATACAATTATAGAATACCAGATTTGAGAACATTTTGCCAGTTTTTTATAACCTGCTAAATTTTTGCTAACACTTTGTTTTTGTTAAAAAAGCTTGGCGTGTAACAAAAAATTCATATTCACCTTCGGCATTCAATACAAACCTTACTATATCTGTCTCTTATACACATCT
>CALETM010000015.1 GCA_937920765.1 uncultured Alphaproteobacteria bacterium
ACCAAGCGCCTCAATCATATCTTTAATTTCTTGGTTTTGCGTAATTTTTTCAAGTGATGCGCTGGCAACGTTCAAAATTTTACCGCGCAGAGGCAAAATAGCCTGCGTAATACGGTCGCGCCCTTGTTTAGCTGAGCCGCCCGCAGAATCTCCCTCTACAATAAAAATTTCGGTATTTTCGGCGGCGGCTTGCGAACAATCAGCAAGCTTTCCGGGAAGGCGCAACTTTTTAGTCGGCGTTTTGCGCAGCTGCACTTTTTCCTCTTTGCGTTTTTTTCTGAGTTCGGCGCGGTCAATAACATATTCAAGCAGGGCGGAAGCGTTTTCCAAATCAGATGAAAGCCAGTGGTCAAATGAATCTTTAACCGCCTGCTCTACCAAACGGGTAGCCTTAACCGAGGTTAATTTATCTTTGGTTTGCCCCTGAAATTGCGGATCAGTAATAAATACTGAGAGCATAATCGCCGCATCGCTTAAAAAATCGTCGGCGGTAACATTGGCGGCTTTTTTAACATTAGCCATTTCGGCATATTCTTTTAAGCCTTTAAGAAGCGCGTTTTTAAACCCGAGTTCATGCGTGCCGCCCTGCGGGGTTACCACCGTGTTGCAGTATGAATAGCAAAATCCGTTCTGATCTTCCGGCCACGTAATTGCCCATTCGACCCGACCTTCATCATGTGCCAATTCAGAGTCGCCTGAAAACATCGTGCGGTTTACCGTGGCACGGCTGCCAATCTGATAATTTAAGAAGTCACGCAAACCATTCGGAAAATTAAGTTCCGCCTCTAACGGAGTGGCGTCACCTTCATGAATAAGTTCCGGCGCGCATTTCCAAAAAATACGAATACCCTTAAACAAAAAAGCCTTTGAACGCGCCATCCGATAAATTCGGTTCGGCTCAAACTGCGAGCAGGTGTTAAAAATTTCAGCATCGGGCTTAAATGTAATGCTGGTTCCTCGGCGATTCGGCGCATTGCCGATAAGTTCTAACGCCGTTTGCGGACGCCCTTTGGAATAAACCTGCCGATAAAGTTTTTTATCACGCGCGATTTCAACCACCAAATTTTCAGATAAAGCATTAACCACTGAAAGCCCCACGCCGTGCAAACCGCCTGAAACTTTATAAACGCTGTTTGAAAATTTACCGCCGGAGTGCAAAGTGGTCATAATAACTTCAAGCGCCGATTTTCCGGGATATTTCGGGTGCTCGTCAACCGGAATACCGCGCCCGTTATCGGCAATGGTAACTGAGTTGTCGGCATTTAAGCACACGTCAATACGGTTGGCATAACCTGCCACCGCCTCGTCCATAGAGTTATCCAAAATTTCCGCCACCAAGTGGTGCAAAGCGGTTTCATCAGTGCCGCCGATATACATTCCGGGGCGGTGACGAACCGGTTCAAGCCCTTCCAAAACCTCAATATCTTGAGCTGAATATTCTGTTTTTACCGGTGTGGTGGTTTCAAATAAATCTGACATTTTTTCCTCTGCTAATTTTTTATGAGCTGTAACTTACCCGCTTTTTGCGCGATTCTCAAGCACAAAAGGCAAAAAATAAACATTATTTTTATCCAAGACGGTAAAAAACTCTTGCAAATTTATAGATTTATGATAAATATACGCGCGAGGTCGCAATGGTGCGGCCTTATAATTTCACACGCAGACAGGCGGAATATTTTTTATTTCGCTCCGGTGCTTAACAAGCCAGCGTCTGCGGAGGTTTAACCGGAAAAGAAGGATTAAAAAATGACTCTTCCTACATTTACTATACGTCAGCTCGTTGAAGCAGGCGTTCACTTCGGACATCACGCCCGCCGTTGGAACCCGCAAATGGCTCCTTACATCTATGGCAAAAAAGATAATATTCATATTATTGATTTGCAAAAGACTTACCCGATGCTTTACACAGCTTTAAACGCTGTTCGTGAAGTTGCCGCAAACGGTGGTAAAGTTTTGTTCGTTGCTACTAAAAAACAGGCTCAAGATATCGTTAAAGAAAACGCTGAAAGATGCGGTCAGTATTACATCAACCATCGTTGGTTGGGTGGTACTCTTACCAACTGGAAAACTGTTTGCAAGTCAATCAACCGCTTGGTAAAATTAAACGATATGTTTGCCAATAACACCACTGAAGGCTACACCAAAAAAGAACTCTTGAACTTGAAAAAAGAACAAGAAAAACTCGCCATGTCATTAAACGGTATTATGAACATGGGCGGTCAGCCGGATATGCTGTTTGTTATTGATACGCCTCGTGAAGCTCTGGCTATTAAAGAAGCCAAAAAGCTCGGCATTCCGGTAATCGGCATCACCGATACCAACGCCAACCCGAATGACGTTGATTACCCTGTTCCGGGTAACGATGACGCCATTCGCGCTATTTCACTTTACTGCGAGTTAGTTTCTGCCGCTATCTTAGACGGTATGCAGGCTGAAATTGCCGCTCACGGCGTTAAAGTTGAAGAAGCTGAAGAACAGGCTGAAGAAAAACCGGCTAAAAAAAGAGCTCCTAAAAAAGCTAAAGAAGAAGCTCCGGCTGCTGAATAAGCAATCGGAAATATCCTAAACAGGGCGGCGTCCGAAAGCCGCCGCCCGTATCTTAAAAATCATTACAAGAGGAATAAACAATGGCAGAAATTACAGCCGCTATGGTTAAAGAATTAAGAGAAAGCACCAGCGCAGGTATGCTTGACTGCAAAAAGGCTTTGGTTGAAACAAACGGAAACATGGAACAAGCCGTTGACTGGTTGCGCAAAAAAGGTTTGGCTTCCGCTGCTAAAAAAGCCAGCCGTATCGCTGCCGAAGGTTTGGTTTCGGTTGCTGTTGATGGTAACAAAGGCGCCGTAGTTGAGGTTAACTCCGAAACTGACTTTGTTGCCAAAAATGAAATTTTCCAAGAATATGTTGAAGACGCTGCTAAAGTTGCTTTGCGTTGCCACGGCGAAGTTTGCGACATGAAAAACTTCAACTGCCCGAAATGCGGCAAAACTTTTGAAGAACGTTTAACTGATATGATTGCCAAAATCGGCGAGAATATGAATTTAAGACGCGCCAAAGTTTTGGAAGTAAACAACGGTGTTGTTGCATCTTATGTTCACAGCGCACTGCGTCCGAATTTAGGTCGCATCGGCGTTTTGGTTGCCTTAGAATCAACCGCAGACAAAGAAAAATTAAAAGAACTCGGCAAGCACATTGCCATGCATATTGCCGCATCTGCTCCGTTGTTCTTAGACATCGCTCATGTTGATCCGGCAGCCGTTGCTCATGAAAAGAGCATTTTTGCCGAACAGGCAAAAGCTTCAGGAAAACCTGAAAACATCATTGAAAAAATGGTTGAAGGCCGTATTCGCAAATACTATGAAGAAGTTGTATTGGAAGAACAGGCTTATATTATGGATCCCGATAAAAAAGTTAAACAGGTTATTGCCGATGCCGCTAAAGAACTTGGCGCTGACATCAAATTAACTGATTACGTTTGCTTCAAACTCGGTGAAGGCTTGCAGAAAAAAGACGAAGACTTTGCCGCCGAAGTTGCCGCGCAACTTGGCAAATAAGCTTCATGCCTTAACTTTTAAGAGCCGGATTTTCCGGCTCTTTTTTTTAAGACCACAAAAAACAACAGTCTTCTTAAAGACTGTTGTTTTTTGTTAGCAATGCTTGATAAGCTAAAAGCAAAATCAATATTATCTTTCTCTTTTACGGTTTAGTAGCGCAAGACCTTCCGCAACCTTTTGCTGAGTATCTATTTTAGCCGCCTCTTTCTGAATTTCCGCCATCTTGGCTCCTTTTTCAAGAAGCACACCAAGACGAGTATCTCCGGCCTTTATGTCTTCTTGAAATTTGAAATATTCATCAACAGTCAAACGAACCTGTTTACCTGTTTTGTCGGTATATGGCTCTTCAGGCATAGAATACCCTTTTCCATCCATATACATTTTTGAATAAGTCATAATATCAAAGCCAACTAATTTTCCATCTTTTAAAGCAGCAACTCCATAATAAAAATCAGCGCCTTCATCTGTGTTTACACGCAATAAATC
>CALETM010000016.1 GCA_937920765.1 uncultured Alphaproteobacteria bacterium
CGGTTTTTTTCATAATTTTAACTCTAAATTGAGAAATTAGCGATAATTTACATTACATGAAAAAGGTTTTTTATATATTAATTTTTATGAGCTTTTGGCTTTTTTCTCCGTTGGCTTTGGCGCAAACCGCGGCGCAAAAGGCATGTCGTAAAATTATGCAGGCGCCGGAAGTGAGTTTTTCAATATCGTACGGAAAACTTAAGTATGATTTTTCTAAAAATAACCGCACATTAACCCGTATGCATATGAAACAATACGGCTCTAAATTTACAAACGGAGAATATGTAAACGGGTTGGCTACCTTTTCAATGACCACCGAGCTTGTTATGAAAATGGCTAAACGTACTTTGAAAGACGGTACGGTGTGCGTTTTTCCGGCTATGCTTGATTTAAAGGTTAAAAATGAAAATCCGACCATTTATATTTCAAGCGATTTACCTGAAGATTCTTGCCGCTATAAAGTGGCGTTGCGGCACGAACAAACTCATCAGCAAATTAATTTGGAAGTTTTTGAGTATTATATTCCGATTATTCAGCGTCGGTTTGAGGAGGCAGTTAAAAAATATGCGCTTATAAGCTCAAAGCGTGATATTAACTTAACTTTGGCGCAAGAAAAGTTTCAAGATAAATATCTTGCCGCCGTTAATGAGGTAACAAAAGAGATTTCGGCCGAAATTCACGCTGAACAACTCAAACTTGACAGTGCGGAAAATTATAGTTACGAAATGTCATTATGCCGATAAGGGCTTAGCCTACGGATTTTTTCTTGCACATACTTAACGCTTTAACGCAGTTGAAAATGCCTTTGTAAGCGGCGTCGATATACGTTTTATCTTTGGCTGAATTGTCTTTATAGTATATGCGAACGGTGAGCATTCCAGTTTCTTTAGCAAATTCAAGATTAGAATAGCTGTCGTCAACAAAAATGCAATCATGCGGATCATAACCGATTTTTTCGCAATACATACGATATACATCGGCACTTTCATTCTTTTTATACACGCCAAAATCTTCTACCGAATAGAACCTGTCTTTGAACATTTCATAGAGGCCGATTTGTTTTAAAATTTTTTCAGAGGCATAACGATTGCTGGCGGTAAACACATATTGTTCAAACGGAATTTTTTTAAGCTTTTCTGCTAGGCCTTCATAGGGTTCAATTAAATAAACAGGTTTGCGATTGAAGTAATGTTCAAATAAATCTTTAGGCGAAATTCCGTAATCACGGTAGAAAACTTCGCCGCCGTCGCGATAAACTTTATAAGATTCTTTAACCAATGCTTTGCAATCAGGCACGCTCATTTTAACGCCCAAATCTTTAACCAAAGCTTCTGCCATGGCCAAGTCAAGCCTGTCGGCAAATTCAGGGGTTATACGATAAAGAGTGTTGTCTAAATCCCAAATTACGGCTTTTTTATCACAAAACACGTGTATTCTCCTTTTTAATTATACGCAAACGCTTTAGTTTAACATTTACACGCGCCTCGTCAAGACATATTTATAAACAAACATGCAAAAAAATATTTGCTATTGTAAAAAATTTGTCTACACTTCAAATATAATC
>CALETM010000017.1 GCA_937920765.1 uncultured Alphaproteobacteria bacterium
GTAGCGTCTCGTGGGCTCGGAGATGTGTATAAGAGACAGAATTTTTGCGGAGAAAAGTATGAAAAGCCTTATAAGCGGATATATTTTGGCCTTTTTTACGGTTATGATGTGGAGCTTAAACTTAATTTATTCCAAATATCTGGCGGGAGCGGTAACGCCGGCAGAAATTTCGTTTTACCGTTGGTTGTTTGCTTTTATTGTAATGCTGCCGTTTTGTTATAAAAATTTCAAGGCTGAATATAAAGCGATTTTATCGCACTGGAAGCTTTTGATTCTAATGGCGGCAACCGGAACCGGCGGACTTAACCTGTTGGTATATCACGCCGGATACACCGCATCGGCCACCAATATGTCGTTAATCAGCATTTTGGGACCGATATTTTTAATTTTCATATCGGGACAAAAAATTTCCGCCGCGCAAATTACCGGAATAATCGTCACCGTTTTCGGGGTGATGATGATAATTTTAAACGGTAATTTTAATTCATTGTCTGCATTCAAATTTGTAGACGGTGATATTTATATGTTGGGTTCAGCCTTTTTGTTTGCGGTTTATGCCGTGTTGCAAAAACGTATTCCGGAAAACGTGCATACCATATCTATGTTGTTTGCCACCGTCATTTTATGCGCCATCGCCTTTTTGCCGCCCGTCGTAAGCGAATTTTCATTAAATAAAATTGCTAACTGGTCATACACAGTGTGGATTGTGTTATTAATTTTAGGTATAATCAATTCATTTTTGGCATATTTGTTTTGGGATATTGCTATTCAAAAAATCGGGGCTGTCGCCGCCGGAGCCTTATATTACACTATGCCGATTTTTACGATGTTCTTTTCTTTCATCTTTTTGCATGAAAAAGCCGACATAGTGCAATTTATCGGCATAGCAATTATTTTTGCCGGAATTATACCGATATTGCTGCCTGATTTTAAGGAGCAAAAACATATTTAGCCCTTGACGCGTATTTGGTGATAAATGTTGTTCTGATAAAGTAAAATGTTTGTACAAACTCAATCTTGAAGACATTGCAAAAATATGCGCTCTGCCCGCCGGAGCTCAAACTTCTGAACTGGCTGTTTTGTGGAGCAATAAATAAATTGTAAAATTTTATTGACAAAAAATGCCGTTTGTGTCATAAATAAGGGCAGTGACAAATAATTATGACTACTAAAAAATACAATTATGAAGAATTGGGTTAAACAATCAATCGCAGGTTTTTTTGCTGATGAAAAGCAAGAAAGACTACTCCGGATTCTTGATGGCTTAAACAAAGTAACAGCCGCTTATAATGAAGGCAACGGCCCTGCCCCTGTTGAAAAATTTTATGACGAGATGTTCACTAAAATTTTTCCCCAAAAACCGGAAACGGCTATGCGCTTATGGAGAAGCATGAACTTGGAGGAAAAATTCGGTTTTTTAAAAGCTTCATCGGCAGTAACAATTTTGTACAAACAAGCATGGAATAAGTATCCTGCTTTTATTCCGGAAAAGCTTTTGCGTATATTACATGCAATTATGCGCTAAAATCTTAAAAACAAAAGGCACCAAAATGGTGCCTTTCGTTTTTTAAGGTTGCTGTGTGTTTTACACATTTCCAAACGGATTAACGTCTTTTTCACGCGATTCTTGGGTTTTGCGTAAATCGAACAAATTCAACACAGCCGAAGCAATGTAAATTGATGAATATGTTCCGATAATTACACCCCATAAAATGGTGAATGAAAAACTGCGCAAGGTTTCGCCGCCGAACACAAACAATGCCGCCGAGGCAAAAATGGTGGTTAATCCGGTTAAAATCGTGCGTGACAAAATGTCATTAACACTCTTATTTAACAAATCATACTGCGACATTTTTTTGTATTTACGCAGGTTTTCACGAATACGGTCATACGTAACAACTTTGTCATTTACCGAATAACCGGCAAGAGTTAAAACCGCGGCAACAGTAGTTAAGCTGATGTCAAAATTAAACAATGAGAGCAAGCCAATCGTAATTAAAACATCATGAAACAATCCTACTAATGCGCCAAAGGCAAATTGCCACTCAAAACGAAACCATATGTATGCACAAATGGCCAAAATGGCAATTAAAGAAGCGACCACGCCGGCGCGTTTTAATTCATCACCGACTTGCGGACCGACCGATTCAACACGGCGATATTCGTACCCGCTGCCTAAAGCTTCTTTAATTTTAACAATGGCAATGCGCTGAGCGTCTTCGCTGTTGTCATCGGTTTGGGTACGAATCTGCATTTCATCGCCGTTTTCACCGATGGTTTGCAAAGTAAGCTCATCAAGACCAATTCCGGATAATTGCTTGCGAACTTCATTGGCGTCAATTTTGTGGTCGCTCTTAACTTCCATTAAAATACCACCGGAAAAGTCAATACCATAGTTAAAGCCCTTAAATACCATAAAGTAGCATGAAAGCAAAACCATAATGATTGACGCGGCATACGCAATTTTACGCGCTTTCATAAAGTCAATATTGGTATCTTTGGTTACCCAATTAAATATTTTCATCTTATGTTCCTCTGTAATTAAATTGGTAATCTGGTCGGTTTATAGCGGGAAATCCAGTAAGCAATAATCAAACGGCTTACGGTTACCGATGTAAACATTGAAGTGATAATACCGATGGTTAAGGTAACGGCAAAGCCGCGTACCGGACCGGTACCAAACCAGAACAATACAAAACCGGCAACCAAAGTGGTTAAGTTAGAATCCAAAATGGTATTCCAAGCTTCAGTAAAGCCCGCTTCAGCGGCATCTTTGGTTGAGCGTCCGTTTTTAACTTCTTCACGCATGCGTTCAAAAATAAGCACGTTAGCATCAACCGCCATACCGATGGTTAAGATAATACCGGCAATACCCGGAAGCGTCAAGGTTGTGCCGATAAAACTCATGGCGCCGAGCATTAAGAATAAGTTCATAAATACGGCAATGGTTGTAAACAGACCGAACAAACCATAAGCTGCAATCATAAATACAACCACCGCAATTAAACCGATAACAGAAGCAAAAACGCCGGCCTGAATAGAATCAGCGCCCAAACCTGCGCCAACCGTGCGTTCTTCCAAAACTTCCAATGGCGCAGGCAAAGCGCCTGAACGCAATAACATGGCCAATTCGTTGGCATCTTCAGAAGTAAAGTTACCTGTAATAACGCCGCTGCCGCCCATAATGGCAGATTGAATTACCGGAGCGGAAATAACTTCATTATCAAGCACAATCGCAAGCTGACGACCGATGTTGTTTTTGGTAATTTCGCCGAATTTACGACCGCCTACATTATCAAACTTAAAGCTTACAACTGCGCCGCCATCTTGGAAGCTGACTTGCGAGTCAACCAAGTTTTCACCGCCGACAACTGATTTACGAGCAATTACGTACTCACCGCCGTCCATACCGCTAACAACGCGAGAAGCGCTGTTTAACTTACCTCTTCTGGCATCAGCGGCATTGGTGCGGTCGTCAACCAAGTGGAATGACATTTTAGCGGTTTTACCCAAAAGCTGTTTAACTTCTTCAGGATTCTGCACGCCCGGAAGCTGAACCACAATGCGGTCAATACCTTGGCTTTGAATAACCGGCTCTTTAGTGCCCAACTCGTCAATACGACGGCGGACAATTTCAATAGACTGGTCAAGAACTCTGGCGCGCAGTTGTGCCAATGCTTGATCGGTATATTTAATTTCAATGACACCGGATTCATTAACTGAAACGTTTAAGCCGTCTTCAAGCTTGCGAAAATATCCCATAGCCTGATTGCGCGCGTTTAAGTTATCAATCTTAACTTTAACGCTGCTGCTGTCAGCTGATAAATTTTGGTAACGAATGCGATGTTCGCGCAAGGTTTGACGAGCGGAATCTTCCAATGTTGACATTCTGTCTTTCATTACCGTGTCAAAGTCAACCTGCAACAACAAATTTGAGCCACCCTGCAAATCAAGCCCTAAGCTTACCGGTTGCCACCAACCGGGTAATTTAACGCTTTTAGGCATAATATTCGGGATAGCAAAGAATATGCCGACCAAACAAATGGCCAGAATAATCATTACTCTGAATTTTGATAATTTATACATTTTATTTTACCCTGTTTATTTAGATTTTTTAGATTCGTGTTTAACAGCAGATTTTACGCTGTCGCGCAAATTTTCCGCCGCATCGGTAACAACTTCACGAACGGTATAGCGATGCAGAGTTACTTCAACACCGGGGGCAATTTCAGCCAGCAAATTATCATCGTCGGTTGCCTTAACCGTTGCGTACAAACCGCCGCCGGTTAAAATTTTATCGCCGACTTTAATGGCTTTTAATTCCGCCTCATGTTTTTTCATCCTTTTTTGTTGCGGACGAATCAAAAGTAAGTAGAACACCAGCACAATCGCAAGCATCTGAATGATTGTTCCGGTGAGTGAAGCACCGGACGCGCCTGACGTTGCAGCCTGTGCCCATGCGTTGCTAATCAACATCGTTTTCTCCTTCAAAAATTTAATACTGCCGTGAATATACACCAAATTTCAGCCGATACAAATTAAATTGCACAGTCTTTAACAATTTTTTACGATTCTTTGAATGTTTATCCGCAATTAAGGCAAATATTTGCGCGGATTTACCGCCTTTTTACCGGCGCGAATCTCAAAATGAAGTTGCGGGCTGTTGACACCGCCGGTGCTGCCGACCGTGGCGATTTTTTCGCCCTTGATAACTTTTTGCCCTTTGCGTACCAAAAGCTTGTCATTATGAGCATATGCGGTTATCCAGCCGTCGGGGTGTTTGATTAAAATTAAGTTACCGAAACCTTTAAGCTCGTTGCCGGCATAAGCAACCGTACCCTTATCGGCGGCTTTTACGGCCGTTCCGCGTGCGGCTTTAATATTAATTCCGTCATTTTTGCGCCCTTTACCGATTACGCCGAAACCGGAAATTACCGTACCTTTAACCGGCCACATAAATTTAGCGGTGCGGTTCTTGGGTGGGGTATAGGTTGAGGTTTGCGCGGCGCGCTTGGTTGTCGTTGAGGCTTTTGACGTTGTTGAACTTTTCGTGCTTGCCTGCTTGTATGAAGAACCGGAAACCGAACCGGAAAGCGCCAATTTTTGCCCTACGTATAAAGTATAAGGCGCTTGTAAATTATTTTTGCGGGTTAAAGAAGCAACATCAAGATTATGTTCGCGGGCAATGCTGTAAAGCGTGTCGCCTTTTTTAACAATATGGTATTGAGCCGCCGGCAAGCGTAAAGTTTGTCCGACATTTAAATTATACGGCGGACGCAAATTGTTAGCCTCAATTAAATCTTTAAGCGGAACATTATAACGACGCGAAATGCTGTAAAGCGTATCGCCTTTGCGTACACTGACAGTTGACGGAGTTTCGCCAAACCAAACTCCGCTGTTAAACATTCTGATGCCGCCGTCGGAAAAATAACATCCGCTCAGCATCAGGCACAGTGCCGCTATTTTAAAGATTCTTCCAAACATTAAGTTCCTTCTCTTAAGATGAGAGTATTGCACCAAATAGCTAAATATTTAGTTAAAAACCCTTGATTTTTATGTCATGATTGCTTATGCTGAAAAACCTTGAAGGATTAAAACCAATGGCAGAAAAACCTGAAATAATTGATGAAAGCGGCGATAAATACAAATACGGTTTTGTAACCGATATTATTGCCGAAACCGCACCTAAAGGATTAAACGAAGATATTATTCGTTTGATTTCAAATAAAAAAGGCGAACCGGAATGGTTGCTTAACCGCCGTCTGCAAGCTTTTGAGTTTTGGAAAACCATGAAAGAGCCGACATGGGCAAAGCTGACATACGACAAAATAAATTATCAGGATTTGCACTATTATTCGGCTCCGGAACAAAAGGTTTCGCCCCAAAGCCTTGATGAAGTTGACCCGAAATTGCTTGAAACATACAACAAACTCGGCATTCCGCTTAAAGAGCAAGAAGCTTTAGCCGGCGTTGTTGCGGTTGACGCCGTGTTCGACAGCGTTTCGGTTGCCACCACTTATCGCGCCAAGCTTGCCGAACAAGGCATTATTTTCTGTTCCATATCGGAAGCGGTTAAAAATCACCCCGATTTAGTGCAAAAATATTTGGGTTCGGTAGTGCCGTTTACCGACAACTTTTTTGCCTGCCTTAATTCCGCCGTGTTTACCGACGGCTCATTTGTGTATATTCCCAAAGGTGTAAAATGCCCGATGGAGCTTTCAACTTATTTCCGCATCAACGCCAAAAACACCGGACAATTTGAACGCACTTTAATTATTGCCGACGAAGGCAGTTATGTTTCATATTTAGAGGGCTGTACGGCTCCGCAACGCGATGAAAATCAGCTTCATGCCGCGATTGTTGAAATTGTGGTGTTAAAAGACGCCGAAGTTAAATATTCCACCGTACAAAATTGGTACCCCGGCGATAAAGACGGCAAAGGCGGCGTTTATAACTTTGTAACCAAGCGCGCGGCGTGCCGCGGCGATAATGCCAAAATTTCATGGACGCAGGTTGAAACCGGTTCCGCGGTTACATGGAAATATCCGTCTTGCATTTTACAAGGAAACAACTCGGTCGGCGAATTTTATTCGGTGGCAATTACCAACAACCGCCAACAGGCCGATACCGGCACCAAAATGATTCACATCGGCAAAAACACCTCATCGCGGATTATATCTAAGGGCATTTCCGCCGGATATTCAAACCAAACTTATCGCGGATTGGTTAAAGTGGCGCCGCAAGCCGATAACGCCCGCAATTATTCGCAATGCGACAGTTTGCTGATAGGCTCGCTTTGCGGCTCGCACACCGTGCCCTATATTGAAAATCGCAGCCGAACTGCCGTGCTTGAGCATGAAGCCACCACCTCAAAAATCAGCGATGAACAGCTTTTTTACTGCCGTCAGCGCGGAATTTCCGAAGAAGAAGCCGTCAGCCTGATTGTGAGCGGGTTCTGCAAAGAAGTTATGCAGCATCTGCCGATGGAATTTGCTATTGAAGCGGCAAAATTAATTAACATCAGCTTAGAAGGGAGCGTAGGATAATGGATATTTATCACAGAGCATTAAAAGTTTGGGGCAAAGACGCTCAAATGTTGCAGGTTATTGAAGAAATGAGCGAGCTTACCAAAGAAATTTTGAAAAACGTTAATCGCGGCAAAGATAACCTCAGCGCCATAATTGAAGAAACCGCCGATGTTGAAATTATGTTAGAGCAATTAAAATGCTGCTATAACATAAAGCGAGAGGTTGAGAATTACAAAGAACAAAAATTGTTAAAAATAGCCAAGCGGCTTGATGAATGGGAGAACGAACATCATGACTAAAACTCCGGTACTTGAAATTGAAGATTTATGCGCCAAAGTCGGCGATAAAGAAATTATCAAAAACTTCAGTTTAACCGTAAACGAGGGTGAAGTTCATGCCATCATGGGGCCGAACGGCGCCGGAAAGTCAACCTTGTCTTATGTTTTATGCGGCAAACCGGGGTATGAAATAACTTCCGGCAGCGTTAAATTTAAAGGCAAAGATTTAACCGCCATGAGCGTGGAAGAACGCGCCCGTGAAGGATTGTTTTTAATTATGCAGTATCCGGTTGAAATTCCGGGAGTACAGGTTTCGGCATTTTTGAAGTATGCGGTCAATGCCGTGCGCAAGCATCGCAACGAACCGGAGCTTGACACCATGGAATTTATTAAAATTATGCGCGCGGAAGGTAAAAAGCTCGGCATTGATAACGATATGTTAAAGCGCGCCGTTAATGTCGGTTTTTCCGGCGGTGAAAAAAAGCGTATGGAAACTTTGCAAATGGCTATGCTCAAGCCCGCAATGGCAATTTTGGACGAAGCGGATTCCGGCTTGGATATTGACGCCTTAAAAGTGGTTGCCGACGGCATTAACTCATTGCGTGACGGGAAGCGCGCCATGTTGATTATTACACACTATCAGCGTCTGCTTAATTATATTGTGCCTGATTTTGTGCACGTGTTTGCCGACGGACATATTGTTAAATCAGGCAATAAAGACTTAGCCTTAGAACTGGAAGAAAACGGTTATGCCGAATTTATAAGGAACAAAGCCTAAATGGAAAACCTAAAGCAAAATATTTGCGGCAAACTGTTGCAAAACGTACGCTTACAAGGAGCGGAAATTGCCAAACTTGAAATTTTGCGCGAGCAATGGCGTGCAGCATTTGCCGAAATCGGTCTGCCCTCACCTAAAACCGAAGCGTGGAAATATACCCGCGTGCGCGAAGTTGCCGACGTTGACTTTGTTATAGAACCGACCACTGAAGAGCATTGCTGTTGCGGCAATCATAATTGCGGCTGCGAGCATGAACATAATCATTGCTCGTGCGGACACACGGTTTTGCCTTTTGACACATACGAAATTCATTTTTGCAACGGCAAGCTCAAAGAAGACGGTTTTCATCTTCCGGATGGCGTTGAAGTTATGAGCCTGCTTGACGCTGCCGCTGACGGCGAACTGTTTGCGCACTTAAATAAAAGTTTTGAGATGGGCAATTTCCCCTTTGCCGCTTTAAACACCGCTTATATAGAGCAAGGCATTCTGCTGCGGGTTACGCGCGATTTTTGCCCCGACAAACCGATTGCGCTTATTAACCACACTCACGCTGAAAACAAAATTTTTGCCAATATGCGTAATGTGATTGTACTTGAAAACGGCTCCAAAGCTACAATAGTTGAATATTATCATTATTCGGGCGCGGAAAAATCAGCCTATTTTAACAACATTGTAAATGAAATTTTTATTGGGCGCAATGCGTTGCTTAACCATTACAAAGTTCAAGCAGAGGCCTTTAAGGCCGTGCACATAACCCTTAATGCGGTTGCGGTTAAAGCCGGCGGCAAATATGAAAGCTTTTGCCTGCAAACCGGAGCCGATTTGGCGCGACAGGAAACACACGTTGTGTTAAAAGAAGAGCAAGCCGAGGCTGAAGTTGACGCCGTTTACAAAATGAACGGCTGGGCAACGCTTGATACCACTACCGATATTGAGCACCTTGCCTCGTATACTCGCTCTAATCAGCTAGTTAAAGGCATTGTCGGCGGGCAAGCTAAAGGCGTTTTTCAGGGCAAAATTCATATTGCGCCGATGGCGGAAAAAACCGAAGGATATCAGTTGCACCGCGCTCTGTTATTGAGCGATACGGCAGAAGTTGACGTCAAACCGGAGCTGGAAATTTTTGCCGACGACATTAAATGCTCGCACGGCGCCGCTTGCGGAGAACTTGACAAAGAGCAAATGTTTTATTTGCAGTCACGCGGAATATATGAAGATGATGCCCGCTCAATTTTGATTAAGGCCTTTGCCGATGAGGGTATAAACAAAATCACCGATGAAAATATCCGCGAGTGGATACGTTCTCTGATTTAAGCAAAAACACAACTTATGCACAGCACGGACTCGTAAATATTGCAAAAAAAAAACGCGGAGTAAAATCTTTTCAGAATTAACTTTTTGAGGAGATTTTTATTATGAAATCAAATTTCAGCCGCTTTTTACATCCAACGCCGTCACACTCCGATGTAAGAGAGGTGTTCACCTCTTTCTTGTCACTCTCCGACTTGATCGGAGAGTCCAGGTTAAATAAAGTAGCAAATTTGT
>CALETM010000018.1 GCA_937920765.1 uncultured Alphaproteobacteria bacterium
ATATTTTAACTAACTTATTAAAGGAGGCCATAATGTCCATTAAACAAATTTTACAACAGGCTGAAGTTCTTTTCCAAAAAGTTTTTTCCTGCTCATATACCGAAAAAGCATATAAAAAGCTTGAAGAATTCTCCAAAAAACTGACTAAATACGGCGTCAGCGCCAATATGATTACGTTCGCAGGCTTATTTTTTGCCGTGCTCGGGCTTAATTTTTTAGCTATCGGCGGATACTTCTTTGCCTTTTTATGCCTTGTGTTAAACCGCTTGTGCGATATACTTGACGGCATCAGCGCGCGCCAACATCAAATCACTCCTTTTGGAGCTTTTTTAGATATATGTTCAGATTATGCTTCAGCCGGATTGTTTATTTTGGGCTTTATTTTAGCCAACCCCGACAATAACGCCACTTCCGGCGCCTTTTTGTTGGTTACATTATTGATTGCGGGCACCGCGCTGCTCGGCGCCGCATTAGTTGCGGGGCAATCATATCAAGAGCTTAACCGCAGCAATTCAAAAATTTGTATGTGGGGCGCCGCGCAAAATGCCGATATCTTTGCCGCTTTATTTTTAATGTGCATTTTCCCCATGTTTTTTATGCAACTGGCATTGTTCTTCGGTCTGTTTTTAATCGGTAAATCATTGCTTGTTATCAGTAATGCCTATTATAATTTTGAAATTGCGGTCAAAGGTAAAAAATAACTCATGAAAGCGTTAAAAATTTTTCTGTATATTATAATTTGCGGTATTACGCTTGCGTTTAATGCGGCAAATGCTGAAACTTTATCTGCGCAAAATGATAAAGTTGCCGTCAGTATTTATACGCAGTACCGCCAAATTAATGATGTAAAAAATTTTAGCGTTTTAATTAAGTTTCAGCTCTTAAACGGTTGGCATATTGCATGGGATAATGTCGGCGATGCCGGCACTCCCACCAAATTCAGCTGGCAAGCGCCCAAAGATATTTCAATAGCGCGGCTGAACGAAAGCGTACCGGAAAAATTTTTATACGGCGGAATATTAACTCAATTTGGGTATGGCGGTAAAGCCTATTACCTGTTTAACGTTAAAACTAGCACTGATTTTACTTCTGATACCGAGCTTAAATTAAAAATAAACTTTGTTGCCTGCAAAGATTTTTGCGAGCCATACGAGCCTGAATTTACAATAAACCTGCCGTCGCATGGCAAGCAAAATATTTTAAATTCAGAATGGCGGGGCGCACTTGAGCAAGCGCAAAAAACTTTTCCGGAACAAGCTGTAAACACGGCTTATGCACAAAACAAAAACGGCGTTGTCAAAATTATTTTTCCTGATGCCGATTTTGTTAAAAATGCTGTTTCGGTTTATTTTGTGCCCTACCGGCAAAATATTGTCGCCGCCGGCAGCGAGCAGTTGATATCCTTCAATAACAACCGGCTAGAGATTCAAGTTGAAGCAGAAGATGAATATTTAATTCCGCAAAAAGGACTGCTGATTTATGATGGTAAGGCGATAAAGTATAATGTGCTGCCGATGAATTTATATCACCAAAGCAATAATCTATATATTTTATTGCTGGCCTTTTTAGGCGGACTGATTTTAAATTTTATGCCGTGCGTATTTCCGATTTTAAGTTTGAAAGCCGTTTCATTGGCTAAAAGCGCCGCCGGCAGCAAGCATTTTAAAAACGGTTTATTGTATTTATCGGGAGTAATGTGCTGTTTTACCATTATTGCGGCGCTGCTGCATTTTTTACGCTTAAGCGGCAATGAACTCGGCTGGGGATTTCAACTGCAGTCGCCGATATTTGTCGGTATTATGCTGGTAATTTTCAGCGTGTTGGGATTAATGATGCTTGATGTTATTAAGTGGCGTGACAATTCCGCATTTTTAAATACACTGACCCGCTTGTCCGGTATAAACTCATTTTTAACCGGTTTTTTTGCGGTGCTGATTGCCAGCCCCTGTACCGGTCCGTTTATGGGCGCAGCAATAGGTTATGCCATGTTGCAACCGCAACAACTTTACTTCCCGATATTTTTAAGTTTAGGTTTGGGGTATGCTCTTCCGTTTACATTGCTTGAAATTTATCCGTCGGCAGTTAGGCGTATTTTACCAAAATCAGGCTACTGGACCATGGCGTTGAAAAAAATTTTAGCCATACCGATGTTTTTAACCTGCCTATGGTTAGGGTGGATTTTATATTATCAGCTTAAAGCTTTTGAACCGGAACAAACAAGCTCGGTTTGGCTGCAATATGACGCACAAACCGTGCAAAATTTAATTGACGGCGGCGAGCCGGTGTTTATTGATTTTACCGCTAAATGGTGCATAACCTGCCTGATGAATGAAAAAACTTCGCTTAATACCAAAAATTTTGAGACTTTGGCGCGGCAGCATAATATAAACTTGTTTAAGGCCGATTGGACCAACCGCGATGAACAAATTGCCGCCGTTATAAAGCAATACGGCCGGAGCGGCGTTCCGTTATATGTATACTACCCGCCGCATAAACAACGCCCTGTAATTCTTCCGCAAATTTTAACTCCGAACATTATACGGCAACACTTAAACAGTCAGAATTAAAACCGTAAAGCGCTATGCTCAAATTACACTTTTTTGCCGCGCCATTTGCCGGAATAAAGATACAAAGCGGAAAGAATAAAAATAACAATATTATAAACAGCATCAGCCGTCCAGCACCAGGCAAGCGATAATTTATAAATTAAAACCAACAACACAATATGCATGGAGTAAAACACCAGTGAAATTAATTCCATAAAAAACGCAACACGAGTATTGCCGGTGCCTGACGCCGTGCAAAATAATATCCATGCCGGAGCCGAAACAACAAATGAAATCAGCATCACCCGATACGGCGCAACCGAAAGTGCAACCAACTCATTATTATCGGTATAAACCCTTAATATCGGAAAAGTGAAAATTGCCATAACAATTAAGGTCGGTATTACTAATAAAGAGCATAAGTTCATAATTCGATAGCAAACCGGAATAACCGCCTTGCTATGCCGTTGACCGATTAAGTTGCCGGTAATTGAACTTGCCACCGCGCCGAATGCATTAATAATAACATACGGAAATGATGAAACGCTGCGCAAAATATTTGAAACCGCCAGCTCTTTTTCACCAAGGTGTTCAATTGCCACAAAAAACAAAAACCATGAAAAGACTGAAACAAACTGTTGCACCATAGTCCAGAGCGAAACCTGCAAAATAGACTTAAGCAGGCTCCATTTTGCATAAACAAATTTCAATAAACCGTATTTTTTTAAGTCAACCTTCAGCGCAAAATAGGCAACACAGGCCGCCAGAGTTACTATTTCAGATAAATTGGAAGCAAACGCCGCGCCGGCAATTCCCATTGCCGGAAAACCAAATTTACCAAAAATAAATAGATAGTTTAAAATAACATTGGCAAGCACCATCACAAGGGAAATATAAGTTAAAATATAGGTGGTGGTAATGGCAACCAAAAACGAGCGCATCATAATAATAAGCGAGGCGCACACCAAACCCCACATGCGCCAATCAATATACTGATAAGCGGCTTCATAAACTTCAGGGCTGGAAATAATAAGCTGTAAAAAGCGCGGAGTCAGCCATTTTGAAAGAGCAATACAAACAAACGCCAGCACAAACAAAAACGCGCAACCCTGATATAAGACTTCGCCGATACGCGAATAACGTTTTTCGCCGTTGCGGCGCGCCATAATAATTTGCGCCCCGATACTAAAACCGAACGCGATAATAAAAACCGTAAAGAAATAAGTTGAGCCCAAAGCCGAACCGGCAAGCGCCACTTCGCTTACCCGTCCCAAATAAATAACATCAGTGATACCTATCAGCTGTTGAATAAGCAAGCTGAATAAAAGCGGATAGCTCATCTTCCAGATAGAGCCGTAATTGAATTTCATAAATCACCTGTAAAAAATTTGCAGTTATGGATAATATAACCGTAAAATAAAATTAGTCAATCTTAATCGGTAAATATACCGTAAACGTGGTGCCGTTATAATTGGTTGAATTAACGGTTAAATTACCGCGGTGGCGCATTATAATCTGCTTAGCAATAGCAAGCCCTAAACCTGTTCCTTTAATGTTCAGGTCTTTATGTTCCTGCATACGGTAAAAGCGCTCGGTTAAGCGTTTTAAGTTGTCAGAGCTGATTTTCGGACCTTTGTTATTAACGGAGATGGCTAACGCCTTACCTTTGGCAACATTAAAGCTTTTTGACGCCGGAATATGTTCAACTTCTTTAACCGTCACGGTAATGTCGCTTGGGCTAACGCCGTATTTAACCGCATTATCCAACAAGTTTTGCACTAACTGGCGAACCTGATGCGAATCTGCGGTGATAAGAGGAAGCGAATCTTTAATATCTGTTACAATATTCATATTGCGTTCAGAGGCTTTTAATGAAAGCGCCTCGGCGGCCTCGTTTACCACTTTAACCACGTCGGTTTGTTCATCAGGCAGCTTATCTTGCAGCATTTCAATACGCGACAACGAGAGCAAATTTTCAATCAAAGCCGACATAAAGTCCGCCTGTTCAGCCATAATTTTTAAGAACATATCGCGAGCCTGCTCATCATCATGCGCGGTAGTTTGCAATGTTTCAATAAAGCCTGAAATAACTGACAGCGGCGTACGTAATTCATGGCTGGCATTGGCAACAAAGTCCGACTGCATTTTTTCAATAGTCATAGCTTTGCTTAAATCATACAATGAAATTACGGCAACCGCCCTGCCCTTTGAAAACCAAGGCAATTGCTTGATGTGGGCATACATTTTTTTGTTGAATTTGCCATGGGCGTAAAAAACTAAATTTTCCGCCGTACTTTCTTTTTTAAGCACTTTATTAACAGCATTAATAAAATTATTGGATGCAAAAATATCAGTTACGTTTTTGTCGGTAATTTTGCTGTCAAGCATTTGGCGGGAGGCTAAATTAGCTCCAATAATATTACCGGAGCGGTCAATCATTAAAATCGGATCAGGCAGACTGTCAAGCACGGCAGTATCAGATATTGCCTGAGCTTCAAGCGCGTCTGTTTTATAAAGCCAAAATTTATGCATGGAATTTACCGCATCGGCAATATCTTTAGCTTCTTGCTCAGAAAGATTCAGCGCCGCATTTTCATTTGCTTCACCCGATGCCAGTTGATTAATATAACTTTTTACCTGCTGCAGCTCAGAAGTAAGCGGAATTAAAAATACCAAATTAAATACCACCACCAATGCATATGACATCACAGCCCAATAAGGCTCTAGCAAGTTAAGCACTACCAACAAAATAAAAACCAACGCCGCCGGCATTGACACCAGTAAAACTCTGGCGGCAAAGTTTGAATTACGCTCAATTGTTAAAGGTCCGATTTTTTTAAATAACATAAAAACCTCATATAGTGTTTGCAAAAAAGCTGTTGACACTTCCTAAAAATAGCTATGAAGCGGCTTTAAAAATATATTATTATGTAACAGGTTTAAATTTGTTTAACGGTGATAATGCCTTATGAGTAATGAATATGCCAATTTAACGCCGGCAATGGCGCAATATATGAAAATTAAAGAAGCCAATAAAGATTATTTGGTATTTTACCGTATGGGTGATTTTTACGAGCTGTTCTTTGATGACGCTTTAGTCGCTTCAAAGGCGTTAGACATTGCCTTAACCAAACGCGGTAAAGTTGAAGGACAGAATATTCCGATGTGCGGGGTGCCTTTTCACGCTTATGAAAACTATATGGCGCGGCTTATTCATCAAGGCTACAAAGTAGCAATCTGCGAACAGATGGAATCTCCGGAAGAAGCTCGCAAGCGCGGAGCAAAATCGGTGGTGCAGCGCGATGTTATCCGCCTTGTTACCCCCGGAACTTTAACCGAGGACAACCTGCTTGACGCCCGCAAAAACAACTATCTGCTTTGCTGTAACAAAATCGGCAACTGTTTTGGGTTTGCTTGGCTCGATTTATCCACCGGAGATTTTTTTACCAAACTCAATGAATTTTCCGGCGGGCAAACCGCGGCTTGTCTGCAAGCTTTTTTGACTAAGATTAATCCGGTGGAAATTATTGCGCCCGACAGTATGATGCAAGTACCTGATTTATTCCATGTGCTTAACTTATACCGTGAAAAATTAACCGTTTTGCCGCAGGCTCGTTTTAATGCCGCATCAGCAAAACAATCGCTTGAAAGAATGTTACGTGTAAAAACTTTAGAAGCATTCGGCAATTTTTCAAAACCGGAATTAGCGGCTGCCGGCACAATATTAGATTATGTTGAAAACACCCAAAAGGGCAAAATGCCGCGCATTAAAAAACCGATTAAAATCAGCGACGCTCTGTGTATGGAAATTGACAGCGCCACCCGCAACAGTCTGGAAATTTTTGAATCAGTAAACGGTGATAAAAAAAGTTCACTGCTCGGAACCATCGACCGCACCATTACCGGCGCGGGCGCACGCTTGCTTGCTTACCGCTTAAACAATCCGTCGCTTGATATTAATGAAATAAACCGACGGCTTGATTTAGCTGACTTTTTTATTAATGTGCCGGAAATAAGAACCGAATTGCGTGAATATTTTCGCGACTTTGCCGATTTGGAACGCGCCGTTTCACGCCTTAGTTTAGGCAGAGGCGGCCCTAAAGATATGGCAATGCTCGGCATTACATTGTCATTTATTCCCAAAATTAAAAATTTAATAAATGCCTACGGCAAATATAACAAACTGATTGCCGCACTGCCGGAAGCGGTAAGCAATGTGCTTGCCAAACTTTGCGACTTCAGCCACATTGTTGATAATATCGGGCGGGCTTTGCTTGATGTTGAAGACTTGCCGATTTTAACACGTGACGGAGGCTTTATCCGCGAAGGATATTATCCAGCGTTAGACGAACTGAAAAATTTGCAAAAAAACAGCCGCGAC
>CALETM010000019.1 GCA_937920765.1 uncultured Alphaproteobacteria bacterium
CGGCGGAGGAGGCAGCAGTGATAATAAGCCGAAGCCTGCCATTTGCGATACGACGGAATATCCGATAAGCGGGAGTTGTCCGGATAACGGGGTTTGCGGTCAATGTGTCGATTCAACGGGCGCGCATTATAAATTAAATTCGTGCAATGACGGTTATACCTTAAGTAATGATAAAAAATCTTGTATACAAAATCAAAACCCGACGACATGCGATACGGCGGAATATCCGATAAGCGGGAGTTGTCCTGATAACGGGGTTTGCGGTCAATGTGTCGATTCAACGGGCGCGCATTATAAATTAAATTCGTGCAATGTCGGTTATACCTTAAGCAATGATAAAAAATCTTGCTTGAAAATTGAACCCGCTCCTTGCGATACCACGGTTTATACGATGACTTCATGTCCGGAAAAAGCTTATTGCGGAGATTGTACCGATTCAAACGGAAAATATTACAAATTTAACGGTTGTCAGAGCGGCTACTTTGTGGGAGCAGACGGACAATCATGTGTGGAAACACCGGAACAAGTAATCTGTAATACCGCGGTTTATAACTTAACCGGATGTCCGGAGGGAGCGCTTTGTTCGCCGTGTACAGATACAACCGGCACCTATTATAAATTTACGGGATGTTTGGGAGGATACACCCAAAAACCTAACGAAGAAACTTGTGTTAAAGTCACGGAAAGCTCAGATTCTGATGTTGCCAATGATAAAATTTTGGTTGTTGATGAGAATAATAAAGTCAGTGACGGCGATACCAAAATTATCGGGTTTTCAAATGCCGACAGTCCAAACTCAAATTTGTTTAACGCTAAAACCAAAGACGCTTTAATAACAATTGACGCGGTTAATAATACCACATTTAAGAATCATGATTTGGTGGGACTCGGTCCGATTAATGCGGGCAGCGTGCAAACGGTTAATGCATATGATGGCAAAACCGGCGACATTGTTATCAAAACCTATTACGGCACGCACAGTATATACGGCATATACGGAAGCGGCACTTTGTATAATTCATTGAACGGGGTGGGTAATATTGAGATTAACTCACAGGGGGAACAGCTTAACAGCGGCACGCAAATAAGCGGTATGCATTCATATGATTCCGACAAGTATTTATATAACGCTTTCGGCGGCACCGGAAAAATTACCATTAAGGTGGCGGCAGGTTATATTAACGGTATGAAAGGGGTTAATTTAATTAATGCTTATAATGGCGGTAACGGCGAGATAAATATAACCTCGAAAGCTAGAGATGTTGTGCGTGACGGTTATATTCGCGGCATGGCTTTCAGCTCAAATAACGGCGGTTTGGTTGCCAATGCTTATGCAAATGATGATTCGGTAACAACCGGTACAATTACTATTAATAATACGGACAGTAGAGAAGCCAGAGGAATCAGCGGCGGCAAAAGCCTGATTGATTGGGATTTGAGTTATCGTAATATGCTGATATACAACGCGTACGGAAAAAACAGCATCGGTAAAATTATAATCAACGGGCCGGGCGCCGGTATTGCGGTTGGTTATACAGACAATCAGGTTTATAACGGAGCCAACGGCGGTCACGGTTATATTGAAATCAGCAGCGACAGCGGAGCTTATTATTCCGGTTATGTCGGCGGAATTTTTTTATATAATAGCAGTAATTACGGATATAACGGTAGCAATGGCGGCACCGGTGAAATTAAAATTTCATTTCCGAACACGATTTATGACCAATATGATGATAAAAAAATCATATACGGAATATATGGAGCGATAGACAACGGCTCACCGGACGGAGGCAAGGGCATAATAGACATTAATGTGGCGGATAATGAGGCGATTGGCGTATATGGCGGCGGCAACTATAAAGATTCAAGCATTAAAGTTGTAAGCAAAACAAATTCCGGAACGGTAAAAGGTATAAGCAATGTGCGACATGTGCAGAGTGGCAATACGACCGAAATTAAAGAAAGTTTTGCCAGCTCTTATGTGAACCATAATAACGGGACAGTGACGGTGGAAGCAAAAGGAGCTAATGCAACCGGATATGGTATTTATTCAAAAGGAGTTGACGCGGTTAATGATGTTTTGGGTAAAATCAGCGTTTCAAGCACAGATTCCGGTAATGCTTATGGTATACGTACCGAAGCCGGTAAGGTGATTAATAACGGAACGATAACTGTTTCTTCAGAAAGCGGCAACGCGTATGGTATTTGGGCTCGCGGCGGCAGTGTCGAAAATAACGGCAGTATTACGGTAAATGCGCCTACGGGGCGAGCCTACGGCATTTGCGCTCTTGGGGGCGCGACGGTTATAAATCGCGGAGAAATTATATTAAACAATACGCCATGTGAGGGCGTCTGCGACGGTTCTGTTGCCAATGGCAATTATATTAAGTTTGATGATTATTCTACGTTAAGTAACGCTTCGTTAATTTCAGCCGCCGGTGCGCTTGATTTTGATGCCATAGGCGGGCGGGTGATGCTTGCGGAAGGCGGGCGGTTTGCCGCCGATGAGCTTTCCGGCAGATTGTCGGTGGCGGCAGATATTACGGCCAAAGGGTTTAAAAACGAATATACCGCAGCTGACGCGATAGCTTCCGCTGACGTATCAAGACTTAATTTGCAGTCGCAATCGGCGTTGTTTGATGCCAAGTTGGCGGAAAACGGGCGCGATGTTACCTTAACCATGAAGTCGTTTAATGAAGTTGTTAAAAATAAATCATTGGCAAATTTCCTGCAAAATAATTATGCCGCTCAAAACAATGAAAATTTGTTCAGCAGTCTTAAATCATTAGAAAATGTTGAGCAGATAAATAACGGTTTGAACAAATTTGCCGGTCAGGATTTGTTCTCGCGCATGGCGTTTGAAGATTTCACCATGCTCCGCGAACTTAATTTTGATATGAACGAGCAGATGTTCGGCGGCAATAAAAACGAGTATTTCAGTATCAGCGGAAACACCGCCCCATTTGCGTTTGAAAACAATAACGGCTCAAACAGCAGGTGGTCGCTTACCGGTAAAAAATCAGGCGATACCACCTACGCTTTGGGCTTTGCCTTTACCGATGTTTACAGCAATGGTGCCGATAATCAAAACCGCCGCGCGGACCGGATGTTTAACATAAGCGCGCCGGTCGGCTACAAGCTTGGCGGCTTAAAGATGGTCAGCACGCCGCGGTTCGGTTACGCTTACGGCACCTATAACCGCAAAGGCTTTAACAATCGCGATTATAAAGGCACGCTCAGCAAACAGATGTTCGGCTTTATGAACGAGGCGCGCTTGCCGTTTAAGGCGGCGGGATGGACATTGGCTCCGTCAGCGGAATTAAACATGGTAAATTATCGCACGGAAGGCGCTGAAGCGGATAATCTGCCATACGCTTTGCGGGTAAAAGAGCAGAATAATTACTCTTTGGAAGCAGGGCTCGGGCTGCATGCGGGTAAGCAGGTAAACTTTGATGAGCAAAGCGCATTAAGCTTTAACCTGAGCGCGGCTGTATATCATGAGTTTGGCAATCCGTATGAAACCAAAGTGATGGTAAACGGCATGAGCGGAAGCTTCGCGGTAAAAGATGAAAACCGCGGCGCTAACCGCGCGGCTTTGCGCTCCGGCTTTGAGTTTACCCGCGGCGGCGCAAAATTAAGCGGCAGCCTGATGTCGTATCTTGACCGCTCGCTTAACTCCAAAGCCTCGCTTGACCTTAAATACGCGTTTTAAGAAGCTAGTTGTTTATATGTTGTAAGTTTATGCTTGCAAATTAAGCGGATTGTCTTATATTTTTGCATAGTTAATTTTAATTGTTTAAGGAGAAAACTATGCCTTTAATTTCTATGCGTCAGATTCTTGACCATGCCGCTGAAAACGGATACGGTGTTCCGGCATTTAACGTAAATGATATGGAACAGATTATTGCTGTTTTACAGGCCGCCCGCAAAGTTAATGCGCCGGTTATTTTGCAAACATCTACCGGCGCCCGCAAATTTGCCGGCGACCCGATGCTGCGCCATATGGTTGCCGCCGGAATTGAAATGTTTCCGGAATTGCCGATTTGTTTACATCAGGACCATGGCGCTTCGGTTAATATTTGCCAATCCGCAATCGTAAACGGTTATTCATCGGTAATGATGGACGGCTCATTGGAAGCTGACGGCAAAACACCGTCTTCATATGAATACAATGTTCATGTTACTAAAGAAGTTGTTGCTCGTGCTCATGCTGTCGGCGCATCGGTTGAAGGTGAGCTCGGCGTTATCGGTTCATTGGAAACCGGCAAAGGCGATAAAGAAGACGGTCACGGCGCGGAAGGCGTTATTGACCGCAAGCGTTTGGTAACCGATCCGGATGAAGCGGCTCGTTTTGTGGCTGAAACCAATGTTGATGCTTTGGCGGTTGCGGTTGGAACTTCACACGGCGCATATAAATTCACCCGTAAACCGGACGGTGATATTTTGGCGATTGACGTTATTGAAAAAATTCATAAAAAACTGCCGAATACTCATATGGTTATGCATGGCTCATCTTCAGTTCCGCAAGAATTGCAAGATTTAATCAACGCTTATGGCGGCGCTATTCCGCAAACTTACGGTGTTCCGGTTGAAGAAATTGTCCGCGGTATTAAGTCAGGCGTTCGTAAAGTTAACGTTGATACTGACTGCCGTATGGCGATTACCGGTGCTATCCGCCGCGTATTTACCGAGAATCCGAAAGAATTTGATCCTCGCAAATATTTGAAGCCGGCGATTGAAGAGATGCAAAAAGTTTGCGAAGCTCGCTATATCGCATTCGGCGCTGCCGGTTATGCCGATAAAATTAAAGTTGTTCCGTTGTCTGAAATGGCCAAACGCTATTAATTGACGGCAAGTTTGCTTTTAAAAACCGCGGGATTTTGTTCCGCGGTTTTTTGTTATGAAAAAAGCTCTGATTTTCAGAGCTTTAAATTTTGTAAGTTTAATTTTAGTCGTTAAGTTCGATATTTAATATTCCTGCAACATTGCGACGATATTCTTCCGCCCATGCAATCATGGAATCAATAACCGGTTTAAGCTCATAGCCGAGTTGCGTTAATGAATAGTCAACACGCGGCGGAATTTGAGCGTAAACTTTGCGAACCAAAATACCTTTTTGCTCCAAAAGGCGCAAATTGGAGGTTAAAACCTTTTGGGTGATGTTGCCAAGTTCGCGTTTAAGCTCGCCGAATCGTTTGGTTCCGTCAAGCAAATTTTGAATTATAAGAACTTTCCAACGGTCGCCGACCATTTTAAGAGTCATTTCCGCGAGAGCGTCCGGAAGATATTCAGACATTATTTTTTACTCCAACACTATATAAACCGGCAATAGGTACACACCGGATACTATCGCACTTTGAAGTGCGTACTTTATTTTTATATCACTTTGGCGTAATTTAGCAAGCAAAATTTATAACATGTTAAAAACAAGGACAAAAAGTAATGAAAAACTTAAAAATTTCAGCAATGGCAATGCTCATGTGTTTAGGCGCTGCAAACGCTCATGCTGCAGGTTATCAATTAAACGAATTTTCAACTACCGGCTTGGGTCGTTCATTTGCCGGTTTGGGCGTCGTCGGTGATGACTTTTCGGCGATGGCTTATAACCCCGCCGGTATGACTTTGGTTAAACGTTCCGGTTTTCAGCTCGGTGTTGCCGCAACTGAAATTGCTTCTACCGCCAAAACTAAAGAAGGCGATGATAAAATGGACTTTTTTGTGCCGTTGCCGAGTATGTTAGGGCAATACAACGTTAATGATAAGTTGTTTTTAGGCGCCGGCGTTTATGTTCCGTACGGCTTGGCCACCCGCTACAAGAGCGACAGTCATGTTGCCGCCGCTGAGGCAGGTGTTCGCCGCTCTGAGTTGGAAGTTATTGATACCAACCTTTCCGCCGCTTATAAGGCAACCAACAAGTTGTCATTAGGCGCAAGCTTTATTTTGCGCCGCATCAAAGGCAAGCTGACCTCTAATATTAATAAAGATATTCCCGGAATGGGTATGACCACTTTGGGTACCAGCGACTTCAGAGTTAAAGGTTGGTCAACTTCATGGCACTTGGGCGCGATGTATGAATTTGATGAAAACACCCGTTTGGGCTTGTCATACCGCTTTAAAAGCACTCAAAGCCCGAAAGGCAAGCACTACATTGATTACTATGCTAATCCGATTACCGCCGCTTTGCATATTACTCCGGGATTGCATAAATATCACTCTATGTCTGATCCGGAGTTGCCGGCAAGCTGGATTTTATCCGGTTATCATAAATTTGCCGAAAAATGGGGCACTTCATTCACGGTAAAATACGTTCAATGGCATCGTTTTTATGAATTTCCGGCAAATTCAACCAATCCGGCTTCACCCGACAACGGTGTTGAATATCGTTGGAAAGATGCTTGGACCTTTGCTTTGGGGCAGGATTATTACTTAAATGACAACTGGACCTTGCGCGTTGGTACCGCTTATGACCAATCGCCGTCACGCGACAATGCGTATCGCACCAACCGTATTCCGGATACTAACCGCGTTTGGCTTTCGGCCGGTGCCAGCTATATAACCGGAAATCATCAGTTTGACTTTGGTTATGCTCACTTGTTTATGGAGCATGGTCGCACCCGTAACAGCAATCCGAACTCAGATCAATACAAAGATGCGCAGGCAAAATATTACAGCCACAGTAATATGATTGCGTTGCAGTATCAGTATAAATTTTAATAAATTTATTTAATCCAACAAAAAGTCCTTGTGCTTGTCTGGTTGCACAGGGATTTTTTGTGGTATGAAGCCATAGATTTATATGCAAAGGTATTGGTTTAATACCAAATAACGAATATGAGTATAAAAACAAATAAAGGATAATTTGAAAATAATTGACAAAATTTTTTATAGTGGTAGGCTGTAAGTGTAAGCATAATTATTAACAC
>CALETM010000020.1 GCA_937920765.1 uncultured Alphaproteobacteria bacterium
AGATAGCGTAGCGTCTCGTGGGCTCGGAGATGTGTATAAGAGACAGATATAATAGACATAATTAGACGGTTATGTTATTAAATTAGCACTTTTTTCGATATTTTGCAAGATTGAATTTTTGCAAATAAAAAAAGCCGGAAAATTCCGGCTTTAAATTAAACGGTAAGCAAATACGGTCGGGCTAAATGTTTTTAGCGCGTAGCTGTCTTTCCGGTTTTAAAGTCTGTTCGTTATACACACAGCCGTAAATTCTTTTAGTGTGGCGGTTGTATTTGTACGGAACAAACTTTACATCTTTACTGCCGTCATAAGCGCCAACCTCGGCAAAGGCAAGCACATTCGGCTCTAACTCAATCAGCAAGTGGTAATCCTTTGAATCAAAACTTACTGAAACAACTTTTCCTGAATAAGTTTCCAACATTTTGTTTTGAGTAATCCAACTATCATGCGGATGAACAAAATAAGGAACAACGCTGCTTAAACATCGATAATTTTCGCGCTTCAGAAAAAAATAAGTCCCCAAGGGGAATATCTGACTTAATTTGTGGTTACGCATAAGCCGCATTCTGCGGAGTGATGCGCGTGTGTAGCCGTTATCGCACCTGAAACACATGGCGTGTTTTTCCGGTAAGACGGCAAGACCTGATTCCATAATAATACTATTTTAAAAATTAATAAAAAAATTGGTTATCAAGATAAATATATTTCTGCCGTAAACTTTTGTCAATGCTTAAAATTTAGTTACAAAAAAAGCTTGCATTTTGCGGTTTTTGTGCTATTGATAAAGCACTCATAAAAGGGCGATTCGTCCTTTTGTGGCGTAAATGTTTGTTTTAACGTAATTTCGTGGGAGGGCAGCCATGCTCTGTACCACGGAACCTTGAATGTAGAGGTATGAAAATGGCTAAGTCTAAAAAGAAAATTTTAGGTTTAATCAAGCTTCAGATCGCTGCCGGTAAGGCTAACCCTTCTCCTCCGGTTGGTCCGGCTTTAGGTCAAAAAGGCTTGAATATTATGGAATTTTGCAAGGCATTTAATGCAGCAACTCAAAAAATGGAACCGGGTATTCCGGTACCAGTAATCATCACGGCTTATGAAGATAAAAGCTTTACTTTTATCACTAAACTTCCGCCGGTTGCTTACTATATTAAAAAGGCTGCAAATGTTACTTCAGCTTCTAAAGAACCTGGAAAATCTTTTGCCGGTCAGATTACGCTTGCTCAAGTTAAAGAAATTGCTCAGGCTAAACTTCCTGATTTGAACTGCTCAACAGTTGAATCTGCTATGAACATGGTTAAAGGTCAGGCTGTTTCAATGGGTATTAAGGTAGTGGAGTAAGATTATGGCTGGAAAAAGAATTGTAAATGCATACAAAAATCTTGATAAAAATCAAGCGTATGCTCTTAAAGATGCTGTAAAGCTCGTTAAAGAAAACGCAACCGCTAAATTTGATGAAACCATTGATTTGGCTATCAACTTGGGTGTTGACCCGAAATATGCCGATCAAATGATTCGCGGCGTTTGCTCTTTGCCGCACGGCAATGGTAAAACCGTTCGCGTTGCAGTATTTGCTCAAGGTGAAAAAGCTGATGAAGCTAAATCTGCCGGAGCTGATATTGTCGGCGCTGAAAATTTGGTTGATTCAATCTTGGCCGGTAAAATTGATTTTGACCGCTGCATTGCAACCCCTGATATGATGGGCTTGGCTGGTCGTGTTGCTCGTGTTTTAGGTCCTAAAGGCTTAATGCCGAACCCGAAACTCGGCACCGTTACCGCCGATGTTGCAACTGCCGTTAAAAAAGCTAAAGCCGGTGAAGTTCAGTACCGTGTTGAAAAGAACGGTATTGTTCATGCCGGTATTGCCAAAGCTTCGTTTAGCGAAGATAAAATTTACGATAACGCTAAAATGTTTATCGAAACCATTATCAAAGCTAAACCGCAATCCCTTAAAGGAACTTATTTGAAAAAGATTTCAATCAGTTCCACCATGGGTGTTGGCTTGAAAGTTGACGCTGCCGCTTTGTAAGCGCGGCGTTGCCTTAAAACTTTTTAAGGCACAAAAGTTTTGGACGGTGAGCTTTATCACCGTCCGCTCTCAAGAGCCTCATGCTCTTGAAACTGTCCGAGACTGTAGGTGGCTTTGCCTTAAATATCCTGCATAGACGGGAGCGGAATTTAGATAATGAATTTTTTCTCCTGGACAGATTAGTTGCCATAACTGAAGCGGCTTGCCGCGGCAGATTATGGTTGTGGTAAAATGATATTGCCTTAATCGGTAATATTTAAAATTGGAGACAATAAGTGAACCGCGACGAAAAGAAACAATTGCTTGATGACTTGCATGAATTGTTTAACAAGTCCGAAATTTTGGTGGTTTCCCACTATAAAGGGTTGACCGTGACTGAAGTTTCTGAACTTCGTAACGCTATTCGTAAAGCAGGCGCAGGCTTTAGAGTTACTAAAAACCGGATTACGAAACTGGCTCTTAAAGATACCAAGTTTGAAGGCTTGGCCGATTTGTTCAAAGGTCCGACTGCCGTTGCATTCGCCAATGATCCGGTTTCAGCTTGCAAAGCTTGTGTTGAATTCGCAAAAAACAATGAAAAATTGATTATTGTCGGTGGTGCTATGGGCGCTGAAGCTCTGACCATTGCCGAAATCAATCGTTTGGCTACCATTCCGTCTATGGACGAATTGCGCGCCAAAATTATTGGTTTGCTGCAGGCTCCTGCTGCTCAGTTGGCACGAGTTACCAAAGCATACAGCGAAAAAGAAGCTGCATAGGTTTTTAAGTAATTTATTTGAATTTAATTTTAATTTATTTGGAGAAAAAACATGGCAGATTTAGCCAAATTAGTAGATGAATTATCAGCTTTGACTGTTATGGAAGCTGCTGACTTGTCAAAAATGTTAGAAGAAAAATGGGGCGTTTCCGCCGCTGCTGCTGTTGCAGTTGCTGCCGGTGGTGCTGCTGCCGCTGCTGCTGAAGAAAAAGATGAATTTGATGTTATCTTGGCTGAAGCAGGCGCTAACAAAATCAACGTTATTAAAGAAATCAGAACCATTACCCAATTGGGCTTGAAAGAAGCTAAAGATTTGGTTGACGGCGCACCGAAAACTGTTAAAGAAGGTGTTGCTAAAGCTGAAGCTGAAGAAATTAAAGCTAAACTTGAAGCCGCTGGCGCTAAAGTTGAATTGAAGTAATTTCTGTTTAACGTAAAAGATAACCCTCGCTTTAGCAATAAGGCGAGGGTTTTAGTTTGGCTTAACAAGCATTATAAATGTATCTGGTAGTAAAAGACGCAAGTGTCTTTATCCTCGCAAACATTGCAAAAGTCTTCCATTTCCGCAATGGTTAAATCTTTCAGGCACTTCAGGCCGGTGCGGCATCTGCCATCACCATAAATCATATGAGGCGAGGCGTTTTCTTCTCCTTTATATGTTTCAAACTTTGTTCTGTATAATTGTTCTTTTTTAGCTTTGGCGATGGTAAATAAATTCATGCACGATTCTTTTTGTCCTTTATTCAAGTATGTCAAAAACTCAAAGGTATAATTGTCATCGAAATAGTTTGCGAGAACAATCGTAGTCCCAAAGACGTCAAATATAGCGTCATTTCTGTTTTTTCGTATCATTTCTTGGGGAATAACGCCCAGTTTTTTAAATAAAGGTATCAAATTACCGACTGTGTCGGTTTTTGAACGTTTAAGATCATCAAAATGCATATTGACGTAGTCCAAGATAGAGCCGATTTGTTCCGTTTGTTTGTTGAGCTTATACTTCATCATCGCCTTGGAGTAACCGGCGATAGCCCCGACGGATAGAACCCCGATGATAGCGAGCACGCCAAGCATCTCGACCATAGACCGCCCTTGGGCCTGCGTATAATGGTCACCTACTAGGGATTTTCTCGCTCGTGTACCTTTTAGTGTACAAGTCGCTCCAAAATTCTGTCGTATCTGACTCATTCTCCACAGGCTTGGATTATTTTTTAAGATAAACATCAAAAATCTCCTCAAAAAGTTGAATTTGAGAAGATTTTACTCCGCGTTTTTTTTTTGCAATATTTGCGAGTCTATGCTGTGTATAAGTTGTAAAGTTAATAAAATATCCTAACTCTTAAAAGTTAGGATATTTTGGCTTACAGCAAGTTTGCTATTTCCGCCCGCACATTTTCAAGCCCTATTTTTTTAGAAGCGCTGGTGTAAATAATTACATTGTGTGCGGCTGCATGTTTTTTAAGCAATAAAGCGACTTCGTCCATGGTTTCATACAGCTCTTTATTGCTGATGCGGTCGCATTTGGTAAAAATAACCTGATACGGCACTGCGGCTTTATCCAGCATATCCATCATTTCGGAATCTGATTTTTTAATTCCCAAATTGGAATCCGCAAGCAAAAAAACCTTTCTTAAATTAGGGCGTCCTTGCAAATAGGTAAAAATAACTTCATGCCATTTTTTTACCACGTTGGTGGGAGCTTTGGCAAAACCATACCCCGGAAGGTCAACCAAATAGAGCTTGTTGTTAAGGTTGAAGTAATTAAGCTGTTGAGTACGCCCCGGAGTTGATGAAGTTTTTGCCAAATTGTTACGATTGAATAAAGCATTAATCAAACTTGATTTTCCGACATTTGAACGCCCGATAAAAGCAACTTCCGGCATATTTCCGTCGGGGAGCTGATGAAGTTCGGCGGCGCCGAGCACAAAAGTGCAGGGTTCGCAAAAAAGCTTTCGTCCGGGTTCTAAGGTTTCCTTGTCAAAAATCGGTTTTAGCTTCATTATTTTACTCCGTTTTTACGCATAATGGCGCGTTGTTGCAAAATTGAAAGAACATTGCTTAAGGTCCAGTAAATAACCAAACCGGAAGCAAAGTGCCCTAACATTAAAGTAAAGATAAGCGGCATTAAAGCAAACATACGAGCCTGATCTTTATTAGCGGGAGCCGGATTCAGCTTTTGCTGCATCCACATAGTTAAGCCCATTAAAATCGGCCAAATACCGATGTCAAGCAGTGATGGTAACGGAATATGCGACCATACTGAAATGGTGAGCGGATCAGGCGCCGACAAGTCTTTAATCCAGCCGATAAACGGCGCGTGGCGAATTTCGATTGAAATATTCAGCACTTTATAAAGCGAGAAAAAGACCGGAATTTGAATAAACATCGGCAAACAGCCTGAGGCCGGATTAATCTTTTCGCGGCGGTATAAGTCCATAGTTGCTTGCTGCATCAGCATTTTATCGTTTTTATATTTTTCTTGCAATTCGGCAATTTTCGGCTGAATTTTTTTCATTTTAGACATGCTGTCATATGACTGTCTCTTATACACATCTCCGAGCCCACG
>CALETM010000021.1 GCA_937920765.1 uncultured Alphaproteobacteria bacterium
CGTCGGCAGCGTCAGATGTGTATAAGAGACAGGTCATATATTTTGTGTAACTCTGAAGGAAAATAGTATGCAGCAATATCCCGACCATTACAGTCATAAATTTAAGTTTGACATAAGCAAACTTCCGGCTCGCGGGGTTGATAGATTTTCGCGCCTTATTTTAACGGCGGCGGCGCTTTGCGGAGCTTTTTTATGTTTAATCGGGGTTTACCAAATTTTTCATTTTTCACTGGACGGCATTGCTGATTTGGAAAGCAATCTGCCCAGCACCCACATTAAGATTCATACATTTGTGCCGCCGGTTGTTTTTAATTCTATATTGCTTGTGTTGGGTGTCGGATTAATCTTAAATTCTTTTATTCGCCTGCTCCGTTATAAAATTATATTTTTTGACGGCAATGTTTTTACGGTAAAAAACCACCCTTTCTTCGGCAAAAGTTACAGTTTTTCCGAGCGCCTTTATAATTATTCCGGCGTTCGTCTGCGGGTAAAGTTTTATCAATACGGCATTTTCAATAAAAATAAATTTATTATTGAATTATACCATAAAGATCCTGCCAAAATTATTCCTCTTTATATCAGCACTGGCAAACATCATATTCGCAAATTATGGAAAGAATATGCCCAAACTCTGCGTATGCCGGCATTAACCATTTCCGAGCGCGGTATGGTTTCGCATAACTTTAATGACCTTAACCGCTCGTATCCTGAAGTTGTGGCCAAATGGCATTTGCCTAAAAACTTTGCTTACAAGCAGGAAAAACCATCTTACATTAGCTTCAAAAGCCGCAAAAGCGGTGAAAAGATGATAAAAATACGCAAACTGTTTTTTGACGCATACAGCTTTTTGAGTATGTTTGCTATTGCTGCGTTTGGCAGTTTGCTTATTTACGCCGGATTAAATCATGAAGTTTTAGTTCAGCATCTTCCGTACGATGCGGTTATTATTTTTTACGCTTTTTTGCTTGCGGTAATTATCTATGCTTTTTTAAGCCTTATCAGCAAAGATATTATTATCATCAGCAAAGACCAAATTTATATCTTTCGTAAAATCGGGTTTTTGCGCATACGTGACGGCGTGATAAAATTTAGCGAGCTTAAAGGCATTGATATAAACTTTACTCCCACCTCTGAAAGTTATTTTTTAGCCATTGTATCTGATAAAGGCACCACTATATTTGGCAACAAGCTTCCGGTGGAAGGACTGCGTTGGATACGCGGAGTTTTAATTAATGAAATAAACCCTCAGCAATAAAATAATTGGTAATTTTATTAACAAACCGATTGATATACAAATATTTTGCATTATACTGAACTACAACTATTTTAGTAAGGAATTAGAACATGAAAAAAAACAGCACACCAAAAAATGTTTCCGATAAAAAAGAAACCACTGCAATCAAGCATGCTTCTTTTCAGGTTGATGATAAAGTAACTGACGCTTTTATTCAAGAAGTGAGCGAAGATGTTAAAAATGACAATTTAAAAAAATTGTGGGATAAATACGGCTTATTTATTGTTTTGTTTGTGGTAATAGCCGTTTCCGCCGCCGTTAGCTTTGAAACCATCAAAGGTTGGCGCGATGCCAAATATCAGGCGCAAACCGAAAACTATTTACTCGCCATACAGCCGGACGAAAATTTTGAAAACAGTCTCAAAACGCTTGAAAAAATTGCCGCTGCAGACAACGGCGTATACAGCGATTTAGCCCGCGTTCAAATTGCAACTCTTTTGTTTGAACAAGGTAAAAATTCTGAAGCTGAAACTATGTTGCAAACCATTGCCGATAATGACGAGCTTAATCCCCGCATTCGCAACTTAGCGGCCTTAAAACTTGCCACCTACAAAATTGACACCGCTCCCCGCGCTGAAATTGAAGCTTTGTTAAAGCCGGTTGTTGATGCTGATGATTCTTGGTCGCCTTTGGCAACCGACTTGTTGGCCATGGCCGCCATTCGCGACGGCGATACTGAAACGGCCCGCTCGTTATACACCTCATTGTTAGAAAACGGCAATATTTCTGACAACTTCAAAAACCGTATTCAAGATATGCTTTCAACCTTAAACGGTTTATAATTCGCTTATTCGGAGATAGCCCTTGTTTACAAAACCAAATTTATATGGTCTGTTTTTGCTTACCGCCTTGCTTTCATCATGCGGAATTTTTTCAAGCGATAAAAAGCTGCCGTCCGGAACCAGAATTTCGGTATTGTCGGCAAGCAGTGCCGTTGATTACGCCGAAAAATCAATTCCGGCCGCTGACATTCCGGCTACCGCAAATCTTGCTTCATGGAGTCAAACCGGCGGTAATGCAACCCACAATATCGGCAATGTTAAAACCAATAGCAATATGCAAAAAATTTGGCAACAAAGCTTTGGCAAAGGCAGTTCTAAACGCAATTTGCTACTGTCATCGCCGGTAATTTACCGTCAAATGGTTTTTGCCCAAGACGTAAACGGAACAGTGAGCGCCTTCTCATTAGTTGACGGAAGCAACCTTTGGAAACAAAAATTAAAGCCAAACAGCAAATTTGAAAACGAAAACGGCTTAAACGGAGCCGGTCTTGCCGTTGATGGTAATGGTGTTTATGCCGCCGCCGGTTTCGGCAGTATTTTTGCTCTTGATGCAAAATCCGGCGATGTTTTGTGGCGCAACGACCTAAATGCTCCGCTCCGCACTGCTCCGACCATATGCTCTGACAAGCTTTTAGTTCAAACCCTTGACAACCGTTTGTTAGCGTTAAGCACAAAAAATGGTGAAGAAGTTTGGAAATACAATATTTCGGCAGAAGATACCGTTTTAGCCGGCTCTTCCGCTCCGGCTTGCTCGCCTGAAAAAAACTTTGCGGTTGCCGGATTCTCCAACGGCGATATTCAAGCCTTTAATGCCGACATCGGTTATCCGGCTTGGACGGTTGCCTTAATCGATTCGTCGCAGTCAAATCTTTCCACCGCTATTAATTCCATTAAAGCCTCACCGGTTATTGACGGCGATACCGTTTATGCCATCGGGCATAATGATTTGCTTGCCGCCATAAACTACCGCACCGGTGAAATTATTTGGAAACAACAAATCGGCGGAACTAATATGCCGTGGATTGCCGGTAATTATTTATTTGTTTTGAGCAACAATCATGAACTTTTAGCCCTTAACAAGTTAAACGGCAATATTTTATGGTCGGCATCTTTACTAAACGACTATGACTTAGACGAACGTTCCGATATTTATTTAAGCGGCCCGATAATGGCAAACAACCAGCTACTTATCACCTCATCAGGCGGAACTGTTTATGCTGTTTCGCCGTTAAACGGAAAAATTTTAAATCAAATCAGCTTCAAATCATCAATTCCGACCGCGCCGATTGCCGCCGACAAAACCGTTGTGTTTGTTACTGATGACGCCGAACTGATTGCATATAAATAGGAACCTGAAATGACATTAAAAGTAGCAGTAATCGGGCGCCCGAACGTTGGTAAATCAACCCTGTTTAACCGCTTAGTCGGCAGAAAGCTTGCCATTGTGCATGACAAACCGGGGGTTACCCGCGACCGCAAAGAAGCCGCCGCCCGCTTTAAAAACCTTGATTTATGCTTAATTGATACCGCCGGATTTGAAGACGCTAAAGAAAACAGCATTGAACAGCGTATGCTCGCGCAAACCAAACGCGCCATTAATGAATCTGACGTTTGTTTATTTATGTTTGACGCGCGCGCCGGTCTGCACCCGTATGATGAAACTTTTGCCGCTTTAGTCAGACAGAGCCATAAGCCGGTAATTTTGCTTGCCAATAAATGTGAAGGAAAAGCCCAAGAAGATAACATCTTTGAGGCTTATAAATTAGGGCTAGGACAGCCAATACCGTTTTCAGCCGAACACGGATTAGGGCTTGAAGATTTATATTCGGCATTGGCTGAAGTTAATGCCAAAATCAGCCCTGAACCTGAGGAACAGCCGGAAGAATCCTCTGAAGAAAGACCAATACAGCTTGCAATCGTCGGGCGTCCGAATGTTGGTAAATCAACATTAGTAAACGCCCTGCTCCATGACGAGCGTATGCTTACCGGACCTGAAGCAGGCATAACCCGCGATGCCATCACTTCCGAATGGCAGTGGAAAGGGCGCAAAATTAATTTGGTTGATACCGCCGGTCTGCGCCGCCAGTCAAAAATCACCGATTCGCTTGAAAAAATGTCGGCAGCCAGCACTAAGCACGCCGCTTTTATGGCCCAAGTTGTAGTGTTGGTTCTTGATGCCGACGCCGTTTTAGACAAGCAAGATTTAACCATTGCCCGTCAGGTAATTGATGAAGGACGCGCATTGGTAATAGCTGTTAATAAATGGGATATTGCCAAACGGTCAGAGGCTTTGCAAAAATTAAACGACAAACTGCAAACCTCTTTAACCCAAATTACCGGCGTGCCGACCGTTACCATTTCCGCCCTTAAAAATGAGGGACTGGATAAATTAATGAGCGCGGTATTTAAGGTTTATGGCCGCTGGAACACCCGTATTCCGACGGCGCCGCTAAACAAATGGTTCTCTGACGTTCAGGAGCAAAACACTCCGCCTTTGGGCAAAAACAAACGCCGGATTAAGTTAAAATACATCACTCAGGCCAAAACCCGTCCGCCGTCATTTTATATTTTTTCAAGCAATCCGGAAGGCTTGCCCGATTCGTATTTGCGTTATTTGATCAACAGCCTCCGAGATACTTTTAACTTAGGCGGGGTTCCGGTACGCGTTACCGTACGCAAATCTGATAATCCATACGCCGATTAAAAGCCTTCTTTTAATTTACAATGCCCGCAAATTTAATTTTACGGGCATTTTTATTTCGCTTTTTATTGACAAAAATCTTTACCTGCGTATAATTGCGCTCCAATAAACTTTATAATTCTTTTTATTATGATTACACTTGAAGAGAAGCAGGCTTACGTCTCCAAACTGCTGACTGCCAATCAGGCTGCCAAACTCATGAAAGAGGCTTTTTACGACTGGGTTGTTCCTCCGACCGGCATCGAACTTAGAGTCGGTTATGGACGAATAACTCCTGAAGACAGCAAATCCACATTGTTTTTTTACATACTGGAAGCAGCAACCAACATCATCGCCAGCATGCACGAACGTTCAGACTCAAATGAGTTGCTCGTTGCCGTTATGCCCGACCACCCTGAAAAAGGCGTTATCATTATCGACCCCTCACGTTGGGGCAGATGGGACTTAATGGTTGAAAATGTAAAGGACATTTGGCCGTACCGCTGCATTGGCAAGCTCCCGTATTTGCAGGCTGCGCCGTCGCATTGCCGCAAACGCCATGAGGTTACCCCGCTCAAAGACATCACTCTGGTGTATGTTAAAGACGAGGAAGACAACCGCTTTATTTTACGAGAAGAGCTTGAAGAAGAATAAGCTTTGCAACTGATAAAAATCCCCGCAGAAACAAATCTGACGGGGATTTTTATTGCATACGCTCTAATTTTAAACGTTAAATAAAAAGGTCATGATATCGCCGTCTTGCACAACGTAGTCCTTACCCTCAGAACGGATTTTACCGGCTTCTTTACAAGCCTGCTCGCCGCCTAAGCGAACATAGTCATCAAATGAGATAGTTTCCGCGCGAATAAAGCCGCGTTCAAAGTCAGTATGAATAATGCCGGCGCATTGCGGCGCCTTGTATCCTTTTAAGAATGTCCAAGCGCGAACTTCTTTCGGACCGGCGGTAAAATAAGTTTGCAGGCCTAAAAGGTCATATCCGGCGCGGATAATTTTAGCCAAACCGGTTTCTTCCAAGCCCAAGCTTTCTAAAAATTCTTTCTTTTCCGCTTCAGAATCAAGCTGAGCAACTTCCGATTCTATTTCAGCCGAAATAATAACTGCTTTGGCATGTTCGGCCTCGGCTTTTTTAAATACCGCGTCAGAAAATTTGTTACCGCTTGCGGCAGAGCTTTCATCAACATTGCAAACATACAAAACCGGTTTTGAAGTAAGCAACTGCAACATTTTATATTGCTTCCACGCGTCTTTTTCCGCCGGATTCGGAGCCGCAACCCGCGCCGGTTTGCCTTCGCGCAGAGCATGGATTATCGGCTCCATAACCGCGGCGCATATTTTTGCTTCTTTATCGCCGCCGGTTTGCCCTTTTTTCTTAACTTGCTCAAAGCGTTTTTCCAACGATTCCAAATCGGCAATCATTAATTCGGTTTCAACAATTTCAGCATCGCGGATAGGATCAACCGAGCCCTCAACGTGGGTAATATTATCATCTTCAAAGCAGCGCAAAACATGAATAATGGCGTCGGTTTCGCGAATGTTGGCCAAAAACTGATTGCCCAAGCCTTCGCCTTTGGAAGCGCCTTTAACCAAACCCGCAATATCAACAAATTCAAGCTGGGTCGGAACAATATTTTTCGGCTTAACAATTTCGGCAAGCTTGTCAAGACGAGCATCAGGAACAGCAACTCTTCCGGTATTAGGTTCTATGGTGCAAAACGGAAAATTAGCCGCCTGAGCCGCAATAGTTTGCGTTAAAGCGTTAAACAATGTAGATTTGCCAACATTCGGCAGCCCGACAATGCCGCAATTAAAACCCATATTAAATACTCCTATTTATTTTTGGCGGCCATACCCAAAAAATTTGAACACGAGGCAACGCCGTTTTTAATCAATGTTTCAAGAGCTTCCGGAATTAATGCAAGTCCTTGCTCTATAATTTGCTTATCCGCCTTTGAAAATTGCCCCAAAACATAATCGGCAACTTCTGCGCCGTGTCCGGCGGGGTGTCCGACCCCAACGCGGATTCGGTTATAATCAGGCGTAATATGCGAATCAATACTTTTTAAGCCGTTATGGCCGCCGGCACCGCCCCCGCGCTTAGCTTTGAGCTGCCCGACCGCCAAATCAATATCGTCATGAATAACAATCACGTTTTCAGGTAAAATTTTATAAAACAACGCCGCTTTAACCACGGCATTGCCGGAAAGATTCATATACGTTTGCGGTTTTAAGAGCAAAACTTTTTCGCCGGCAATTTGCCCTTCTGCCGCCAAAGCATCAAATTTGCTTTTAAAAGCCGAAAAATTATAGCGGCTGAATATTTCATCAGCCGCCATAAATCCAATGTTGTGGCGGGTGTTTGCATATTCAGCTCCGGGGTTACCCAAACCTACCACTAAAAACATTTTATAAGCCTCTTACTTGCGCAAAAAGTCAACGTGAATCGGCATATCTGAAACCGGATGGAATTGAACGTCCTGACAAACAACTTTAGTTGCTTTGCCGTCAACGTCAATAACAATTTCAGATTCATAAAAATCAGCCATATTAAGAGCTTTTTCCAATTCAACCGGATCCAAACTTACCAAAACCGGATCTTTCTTTCCGCCGTAAATAACAGCCGGTATACGTCCTTCACGACGACATGCACGAGCTGCCCCCTTACCTGCTTTCTCACGCTTTAAAGCTTTAAATGTAATATTTGACATTTTAAAATTCCTTATATTTTTG
>CALETM010000022.1 GCA_937920765.1 uncultured Alphaproteobacteria bacterium
TTTCAATATAAATTTTTCTGTTTTTTATGTAGGTTTTTATTTTGCCTGATTCAAGATAAAGTCAACTCTTTCTTCCGCGGTTAAGTTTTGCGGATAAGTTTTATCAATTTTTTTAATGGCGTTGATTAAGCCGTTGCCGTTGGCAATTTGAATCGCAAGCCCCGGACGGGCGTTTAACTCCAACATCATCGGTCCGCTGTCTTCGTCCATTACGATATCGGCGCCCAAATATCCCAGACCGGTCATTTCATACGATTTTGCTCCAATCAGCAAATGCTCGCGCCAGTTTGGCACCACCAGAGTTTTTAAGTCTGCTCCGGTGTCGGGGTGGGTGGTAATCGGCACATTGTGCATAACTGCGTTTAAGGTTTTGCCGGTTTTAATATCCAGCCCCACGCCGACCGCGCCCTGATGCAAATTGGCTCTTCCGCCCGATTCGGCGGTGGCGAGCCTCATCATAGACATTGCCGGATACCCTTTGTAAACAATAATCCGCACATCGGGCACGCCCTGATAACTAAAGTTTTTAAACATATTGCTAAAGTGCACCATATCTTCAATTAAAGCCACGTCATATTGCCCGCCCAAGCTGAACAATCCGCTTAACGTGTTGGAAATGTGCTTATAAACGTCTTGAAAAGTTAAAACTTTGCCGGAAGTGGTAATAAATTTGCCGTCGCCCCATTGTTTAATCACCAGCACGCCTTTGCCGCCGCTGCCGTGCGCCGGTTTAATTACAAATTGCGGGTGTCCGGCAATTATGTTTACAAAATCTTTTACCTGATGCTGATATTCAAGCACTCCGATTAATTTAGGAGTGTTAATTCCGGCTTCGGCCGCCAGTTTTTTGGTTTGCACTTTGTCATCAACCAGCGGGTAAAGGCGGCGGTTGTTGTTTTGCGCAATAATTTTAAAGTTGCGTGCATTCATGCCTAAAACCCCGCTGGCTTTAAGCTCTGAAGGAAGACAAAAATTTTTAAACCACTGCAACATTAGCGTCTCTTTGCCAAAGGTGAAAAACGTTTAAGCTCGGTTAAGCGGTATCCGGTGTAAGTGCCGAGCAGCATTACGGTAAATAAAATCACCAAATTAATTTCATCAAACGCAAACGTAATGTGGCGGATATATTCGTTGCTGATAACCGCATAAGTAACCACGGCGGTAATCATACTGTACACAATTTCAGATATGGCGTTGGCAGCGCCTTCTTCTTCCCATGTTATGGAAACCCGCTCAATAATCCATGCAGTGATAATTATCGGGAAAAATACCGCCGATGAGGCAATATCCCAGTTTAAGTGATAACCGGTAATCGTCATAAACTGCATAATTAAAATTACAAAAATCACCACTGATGAAATACGCGGCACTAACAGCAAATTGAGCTTTGATAACAGCGCGCGCAACAGCAACCCTATAACAATAATAATTGAAAAACAAACCAACCCCGCCCAAAATCCGGTTTTAACCAATGACATGGCAATCAGCATCGGGGTGAATGTTCCCATTGTTTTAATGCCGATTACATTGCGCATTAATACCACAATTAAAATACCGAGCGGAAAAACCATCAGCCATTTTAAGGCGTTTTGCTCTAAAAGCGGCAGGTTGTATATTGATAAGTCAAACATTTTGGTATACTTGCTGAGTTTTGCCCGATGTCCGGCCAAATTAAACGATGATGTAACCGATTTTAACACCGAAAACCGCACTTTTGAGTTTTCACCGCCGCTAACGTCAAGCAATGAAGTTCCGCCGCGCTGAAAAATAATAAAGTTTTTCGGCAGACCGGCTTTGGCGGTGGTTAAATCATATAACCGCCACTTTTGCCCGTCGTGGGCTTCCAAAATTAAATCCGCGGAAGAGGCTTGTTTAC
>CALETM010000023.1 GCA_937920765.1 uncultured Alphaproteobacteria bacterium
ATTTCATTGGTTGCCGCCACAATTTCACTCACATGAACTAACTTAACCCCCTTATCCGGCAAAGTTTTAAGCCAATCTTTAAGCGCTAAATATGTTTGACTTTTCGGATGCCCTATTGCCACGGCAAATCCTTTTTTGCGGGCAATTTTTTCGGTTTTTTCAAGTTGCCTCATAATATAAGCATAATCATTTTCATTATCTAAAAACACATCGCGAGCCGCATAATCAACTCCGTCAACTTCAGCCAACTCTTTACCTTTTGATTTTGCCGTGGTTTTAGAATCCAAAAAGAACATACCGCGCTGTTTTAAAATATTCATCACATATCCCAAGCGCTCTTTATCTTCGGTAAACTTGCTACCCATATGATTGTTTATTCCGCTGACTTTAATATTATTAAATTTGGCAAGCATATCTTCAAAGCGCTTTTCAATTTGCTCTTCCGACATATCCGTCATTAAAGTATCGGGCGCCAAATCGGCCTTAACCTTCGGTTCCATCGGCGCGTGAATCATAATTTCATGACCGGCAGATTCGGCATTTGCCGCAAACTTATCCAAAGTTTGCCCGTAAGTTAAAAACGATGAAGTAAGCGGTGCTTTAAGTGATATTATATCCAATGTGCGCTTGCGGTTAATGCCCATATCATCAATAACAACTGCGATTAAGGGCTTTTCCGCATTGATTTTATCGGCAATAATCCGCGGTTCTGCCGCTTTTTCAGACTCAAGCGGAGCCACGTGCTCGTCTGCTCCCTGCTCTGCCGCCATATTTTCGCCCCCTGCGGCAACTTCAGGCACCGCCTCTTGCCCTTCAGGCTCTTCTTCCAACGCTTCTGTATCTGCGGCAAAATATTCGTGATGCAAAATAAAATCACCGATATCATCATTTGCTGCGAAGCTTGCCGATTCGCTCGGTTCTGCCAACGGAATATCAATCAAAACCGGTTGCGGTTCGCTTGTCTGCGGCGCAAACCGCACATACCCGACCAAAACGCCTGAAACAAAAATGCACAACACGAGCATAGCCCTAAAGGCCATTGTCAAATATGGCTTTAGAGCTATGTAACTATACTCGCGTTTCTTATTCACGGATAATTAGTCCCGTTTTCTTAAAGTCGGAAAAGCAATAACATCACGAATTGTTTCCGCACCGGTCAGGAAAATGGCCAAACGGTCAATACCCATACCCATACCGCCTGACGGAGGGAATCCGTTTTCAAGCGCGGTCACATAATCCTCATCAAGCATTTGCGCCTCATCATCACCGGCTTCACGCGCGGCAACCTGAGCTTCAAAACGCTCTCTCTGTTCTAACGGATTTGAAAGCTCCGAATAAGCGCAACCCATTTCCATACCGGCGATGTATGCGTCAAAGTGTTCAACCAAGCGCGGATTGTTGCGGTGAGTTTTAGCCAGCGGCGAAACATCGCGCGGCATATCCATAACCAAAATCGGGTCAATTAAGTTTGCCTCAACTTTCTGGTCAAAAACTTCTTGCACCACCTTGCCCCAAGATGTACATTCCGAAGCGTCAACACCGGCTGATTTTGCCATTGCCTGCGCCTCTTCAAGCGTGTTAGCCTGCATTAAGTCAATACCGGCGTATTCTTTAACCAAATCAACAATAGACTTGCGGGCAAACGGCTTGCTCAAATCAATTTCATGACCGGCAAAATTAACCACCGTCGTTCCTAAAACCGCTTTTGCCACATAAGCGAGCAAATCCGGAATTAAATCTGCCATAGTGTTATAATCGGCATACGCCTGATAAGCTTCCAAACCGGTAAATTCCGGATTGTGGCTTTTATCAATACCCTCGTTACGGAAGTTGCGACCGATTTCAAACACGCGGTCAAAACCGCCGACTACCAAACGCTTTAAGTAAAGTTCCGGAGCAATACGCAAATATAAATCCATATCCAAAGCGTTATGATGCGTAATAAACGGCTTGGCGTTAGCGCCGCCCATAATCGGGTGCAGCATCGGAGTTTCAACTTCCAAAAATCCGTGTTCTTCAAAATAACGGCGCACTGCGGAGGTAATCTGGCAGCGTTTTTTAAAAATTTCGCGGCTGTCGTCATTCATAATAAAGTCAACATAGCGCTGGCGATAACGCGCTTCAACATCAGTCAAGCCGTGGAATTTTTCCGGCAACGGCTGTAATGACTTTGCAATAATGTCAAACTTTTCGGCGGCAACCGAGAGCTCGCCGCGCGGCGTGCGACGCACATATCCGGTAACACCGATAACATCGCCCACGTCCAAACATTTAAGGCGTTCCAAATCAGCTTCCGGCAAATGATTTTTATGGCAGAATACCTGAATTTTACCGGTGCAATCTTTCAAATCAATAAACATACCGCTGTTACGAACAGCCATAGCGCGGCCGGCAATGGTAACTCTGTCTTCAGTATCGGCGCCGGTTTCCAAATCTTTATATTTTTCTTGTAAATCAGCGGCAAATGCGTTGGGTTCAAACTTGTACGGATACGGATTATACCCTTTTTCCTGCAAAGTCTTTAACTTTGCCAATCTGGATTCACGATGAATATTTGTTTCTGTTGACATTTTTTTTCCTAATAAAATTTAACTTGCAAACCACGATTATAAACGGAAGATTTTATTTTTCAACTGCTTTTACGAAAAAAAACGCTATTTTTTATCGATTTAATAAAAAAGATTGACAATGCGCCCAAAAGAACTAAACTAGAACAAAATAAAGTTTACAAAGAGGTTTTTATGCTCACCGAAAAACAGTATAAGCTTTTGTTATTTATCAACAAAATCACCAAAGAAACCGGTTGCTCGCCCTCATTTGAAGAGATGAAAGACGCCGTCGGTTTAAAGTCAAAGTCTGGGATTCACTCTTTAATCAACGCGCTTGAAGAGCGTGAATTTATCCGCAAACTCCCGCACAAAGCCCGCGCGCTTGAGGTTATTCGTATGCCTAAATTTAA
>CALETM010000024.1 GCA_937920765.1 uncultured Alphaproteobacteria bacterium
TTGCATTTTTGGCAAAATATCGCTATATTTTAAATGTCTTAATATTATCATGCATGAAAAAGTTTTTTATTATTCTTTTTTGTTTGGGGATATGTCAGGTTACATTTTCTCAAATATGCGGCAACGCGGGCATAATCTCAGGAGTAAGCCTCAGTCAAAACAGAGCCGGAGGCACTTGCGGAGTTTTTACTTCCGCTGAAATAAAATGGTTGCGTTTTGAAGCTGAACTCGGTTGGAGCCAAATTGATTACAAATCAACATCGGACAGCACTCATCTCGGCAACATTTTTTATTTTAATCCGTCAATCGGTATGGTTATAGGCGATGAGTGCCGAATTGTTATGTCACTCGGAGTTACCAACTGGGGCGGCATAAATAAAGAAAACCGGTTATCGAAGCGGCTTATATGTCCGAAAATTAAAATCGGCGGCGAAATTCCTCTGTATCCGTTTATGTATCTTAACATATCATGGAACGGAATTATTGCCCCTGATACAAGCGTTGCCGTCTGCACCAACAATTTTTTGACGGTAAGCGTTGGTTACAAATTTTGAAAGAGGTAAACAAATTAAGTTTGTTTTGCCTCTTTTTTATTTCTTCAGCTTGAAGCTATGCGCAAAATGCTTATATCACAAAGCGGTTAATTCAATAAGGAGAAAAGTTATGGAAAACGTAAGCAGAATCCCTCTCATAGGCGATAAAGCGCCTGAATTTAGCGCCGTCACTACTAACGGCAATATTAATTTTCCGCAAGATTACAGCGGCAAATGGGTGATTTTATTTTCGCACCCTGCCGACTTTACTCCCGTTTGCACCACTGAAATTGCCACTTTTGCCGCCATGCATGACGAGTTTAAGGCCTTAAACTGCGAGTTGGTCGGGCTTTCGGTAGACAGCAACTCATCGCATTTGGCATGGATAAAAGAAATTGAAGATAAAATCAGCTTTCACCGGTATCAGGGGCAAAAAATAGAATTTCCGATTATCGCCGACCTTAAAGGTGAAATTGCCGCCCTTTACGGCATGCTCTGCCCTGAAAAAAATGAAGTTCACGCCTGCCGCTCCGTATTTTTTATTGACTCAAGCGGCATTATTCGCGCCATAATTTACTACCCGCAAACTACCGGACGCAATTTTGCGGAAATAAAACGCGTTTTGCAAGCTATGCAAACTACCGATAAATACGGCATTGCTACTCCTGCCGATTGGAACGTCGGCGACGATGTGTTAATTTCAGCGCCTAAAACCAAGCGCGAACTTGATGAGCGCATAGAATACGGCAAAACCTCCGGCGCCATTTGCAACGACTGGTTTTTCTGCACGCAAAAAGCTGAAAATATGTCAGCTAGAAATAAATAATCAGGCTTTATTGCCGCTCATAACTTCCGCGATAAAGTCAAGCTCCAGTTTTGCCACCTCATGCCCTAAGTTATCAAAACTTTTGGCAACAACCGGCACCCGCTCGCTTTTAAGCCATTCGGCGGTAAAGTTTAAGCACTTAAACAAAACCTGTTTGTCTTGTTTACCGTGTAGCAAATAAACTTTGGGGCGCGAGGCAATTTGTTTGTCAAGCTCAACATCGGCCGCCGCCAGTCCTGAAAATGAAAAACAACCGGCAAGCGCGCGTTTGTGGATTAAGGCCGTCCATATTGCCACCATCGCTCCTTGCGAAAATCCGGCGATGTAAGTGTTGCCATCATCAAAACCGTATTGTTTTTGTGTTTCATCAATAAAGTTATTTAAACTTTGCGCGGTTTGCGACAGCAGCGAGCCAGCCTGATTGTAGAGCTTGGCAATTTCTTCAATCGGCGTTGATTCAAGCTTGCGCATACCGTCAACGTCAAAATTTTGAATTTTATACCAACGCTTGCGTTCCGGATTGCGCGATGAACGGCTGTTGCCTTCCGGCGCCGCAATTGCAAGCTCCGGCATTTTTTGCTGCAAATAGGTATACGCCGGCAGCATTTCCGCCCGCGTGTTATTATAGCCGTGCAAAAATATCAGCAAATATTCAGCCTGCCCGCTGCTCGGCAAATATAAACTTTCAAAATCAGACAAAGCCGCCGCCTATACCATAAATCTGATAAGCATAATTAAGTATACATAAACTAAAAACGCCAACGCTTTATACATTATGGCATAAACTTCAAACGTTCCGCCGGCAATAACCATCTGTACCACAACCGCGGCAAGCAAAGCGCAGGCAATCATAATCAGCCAATAATGGCGTTGCTTGTTAAACAGCATAGCAAGCACCACAGCAGACCCCGCGATATACGGATTTTTCATACTGCCGAACAGCAAATTTACCGGCACCGTGATTTCCGCAATTTTAAATATAAACGACAAAGCGATGATAATAACCGCCGCCACAAAAATTAAAAAGCATGCTTTTTTAGACATTAAAGTTCCTTTCAATCAATTGTTTTAACCCACAAACACGCATGAGAACAAAATGGCCATAAAGTGCATAATTGTTCCCACCAGCACAAAGCCGTGCCAAATAGCGTGAGTATATTTTTTGCTTTTCCATAAATAAAAAATAATGCCTACGGTATAAAAAATTCCGCCCAAAACCAAAAACACCAGCGCCAGTTTTGACATTACCGCAAACAATGTTTTAGAAGCGATTAAAACCAGCCAGCCCATGCCCAAATAAAGGCTTACCGACCAAATTTTGGTACCGCTGCCCGATGAAACAATTTTAAGCACGGTGCCCAAAAGCGCCAAACTCCAAATAACCGCAAACAACACCCAACCCAATGTGCCGCGCATTAAAACAAGCAAAAACGGCGTGTAGGTTCCGGCAATTAAATAATAAATGGCAATATGGTCAAACTTTTTTAAAATGGTTTTAGCATGCGGAAATGGTATGGCGTGATATAAGGTTGACGCCATGTACATCAACATCATACTGGCGCCGAATATGGCAGTTGAAACAATACTCCACACATTGCCGTAAACGGCTGAAAGCGTTACCAAAACACTGGTAATCGCAATGCTTAAAAACACTCCGATACCGTGCACAATGCTACTGATAATCTCTTCTTTTAAGGTGTAGGTTGAACATGTTGATGTTTTCATATTTATTCTCCTGATAAAACCCAACGGCAACACTTTATGCCATTATTTTATTAACGTAAAGCAATTTTTTCAGGCTTTGTCTTTAATTTTGGTTATCATAAACAGTAAATACGCCGCGCAAATTGCCATTATTGCTACCGCGCCGCTTTGCGAACCGGCAACATCAGAGGCAATTCCCATAACGGCCGGAACTATCGCGCCGCCGCATATTCCCATTATCATCAAGCCGGAAATTTCGTTTTTATGGCGCGGATTGGCAAGCATAATCTGCGAAAATACCACCGGAAAAATATTAGCATTGCCAAAGCCGATAAGCCCCATGCAAACATAAAGCGTGCGCATATCGTCAAACATCAACAACCCAAGCAAACCGGCGGTTAAAATAATTACGCTTATCATAAAAAAACGCTTGGCAGAATATGTAGCCAACACATATGCTCCGAATAAACTTGCAAAAGTACGGAATAAAAAATACACGCTGATGGCAAGTCCGGCCTGAGTTAATGACACGCCCAATTTTTCAATAAAAATTTTCGGAGCGGTAACATTGGTGCCCACATCAATGCCCACATGGCATACAATTGCCGCAAAAGCAAGCAACACCGCTTTATCGGCAAGCAACACAAAGCTTTCTTTGAAGCCGGTTATTTTGCCCTCGGTTTTTTCTTCAGGTATTTTATCAAAGTAAAGGCTTATCAGCGCAACTGCGCCTTCAGCTAAAAACACCGCGTACAACATGCGCCAATTACCAAAATGTAATGCCGCCCAAGCGGCTAAAATCGGCGCCGAAAACGCAGCTACCGCTTTAACGAATTGCCCGAAAGTTATGGCGCTTGAAAGCCGTTGCTTGCTGACAATATTTGAAAGCAGCGGATTAATGGAAGTTTGCATCATAGTGTTGCCGATACCGAGCAATGAAAATGAAATTACCATCAGCGGCAGATTATAATCAATCAGCGGCAGCGCCACTGCCAATAAGGTAATAACCAGACTGAGCAAAACCGTTTTATGGCGTCCGATGCGATTCATCAGCATGCCGGTCGGCACGGAGGCAACCAAAAACCAAAAGAACACCATAGAAGTAAACAAATTGGCAACCGTATCCGAAAGCGCAAAATCGGCTTTAACATAATTGGTGGCAATTCCGGTTAAATCAACAAAACCCATGGCAAAAAAGGTTAAAATTACCGGCACCAACTGCCAAAATACATGAGCGTGTTTAACTTGTTTTACCATTATTATTCTCCTTTAATATCTGCTTCATATTTAGGCCATGCGCCCTCGCGCGTGCAAACAAACGCCGAAACTTTAATTGCCGTTTGGTGCGCCTGTTGCAGGCTTTTTCCGGTTAAAAGCGAATAAACAAACGCCGCCGAAAAAGAATCTCCAGCGCCTACCGTATCGGCAACCTCAACTGTCGGCGTTTTATAGTATGAGGTTTCATCAGGGGCATAAACCGTGCTGAACTTTTCACCGGCGGTGAAAATCACATATTTAAGATTATAGCGACACATTAAGGCGCGGCAAACTTCTTCATCGGTTCCGTTCAAATTAAACAGCGGGCGAATCACCGCCATTTCATCAATATTAATTTTAAACACATTGGCATGCTTTAGCAAAGTTTCTATCAATTCCGGAGAGTAATAATGCTGCCGTAAGTTAATATCATAAAGTTTAACGGCTGTATCCGGAACACACGACAGCATTTGTAAAATATGCTCGCGACTATCCGAGTTGCGGAGCGCAAGCGTGCCGAAACAAACAGCATCGGCCTGTTGTAAAATCTGCACGGCTTTAGCGCTGCAAGGCAAATGGTCCCATGCCGCGTTTTGAACAATTTCATATTCGGGAATACCATTTTGAAGCGTAATCAAAACTTTACCGGTGGGATAATCGACATGCTCAATAATGCCGTTAATCCCGCTTTGTTTAAGGCGACTTAAAATCTCGCGCCCTAAATCATCATTGCCAACCGCGCTGATGGCATATCCCTCTGCCCCAAGCTGCGTGGCATGATACACAAAATTAATCGGCGCTCCGCCGGCTTTTTTACCATCGGGGAACACGTCCCAAAGCAATTCGCCGATACCGGCAACAATCGGTTGTTTGTTAGTTTGCATAGACGCCTCCATATTTTTTTGAATATATAGTCAATGGTAGATAAAATTTTAACTCTCTGCAAGCGTTATTTCCGTAAATTGCAAAATTTGATATTTTTCTTGCATATCGCATAAAATAAATTTATAAAAACATCAGGTCAGCGTAGCTCATCCGGATAGAGCAACAGTTTCCTAAACTGTGGGTAGTGGGTTCAAGTCCCGCCGCTGACGCCATAAAAACAAGTCGCCTTTATGGCGGCTTTTTTTGTGGCATAAATAACAAGGGACTTGAAACCGAGAGGGCGCGAACCGATAGAAAACCTCCGGTGGAGGTTTTCGTTGTGAGCGGCGCAGTTTTCTTATTTGAGCGAGAAGCGACAGCGCCACGAAGCGAAATTAGAAAACAAGCTGTAAGTCCCGCCGCTGACGCCATAAAAACAAGTCGCCTTTATGGCGGCTTTTTTAATTCCCATCCTGAGGAGGGGTGGCGGCGGAACGCCGACGGGGTGGTAAAAAATAATACTGAAAACTATATTTGATTTGCAGATTTTGTAACAGAAAAACAAACGTTTAATATGTTGTCAGATACTGATGAAACCACCCCGCCTTCGGCACCCCTCCACAGAGGGGAATTTTAATATTGCGGATTTAAATACAACTTATACACACCCCAGACTCGTAAATATTGCAAAAAAAAAACACGGAGTAAAATCTTCTCAAAACCAACTTTTTGAGAGGATTTTATTATGAAATCAGATTTTAGCCGCTTTTTACACCTCACACAGTCATATTCGGGCTTGACCCGAATATCCAGGTGGAAAAAATTTGCTAATTGGTTTGACCTGGACACTCCGGTCAAGCCGGAGTGTGACACTGTAGAAACGGACGCCGCCACCTGCCGCGGGCGCAGCATGGTGGAAATGCTCGGCGTTCTGGCAATCATCGGGGTTTTATCCGTCGGCGCAATTGCCGGATATAGCAAGGCTATGTTCAAATACAAGCTCAACAAGCAAGCCGAACAATTAAATC
>CALETM010000025.1 GCA_937920765.1 uncultured Alphaproteobacteria bacterium
ATTTAGTATTTACCACAAACATTAAAATATTTTTTTTCTTGCCAAAATTAAGCACTTAAAAAAGTTTATTTATTTTGTATTTGCCAGAGGTGTTGAAATTTACCGGAAGCGGCAAGTAAATCTTTTATAGTGCCTTGCTCTGCTATTTTACCTTTATCCAAAACAATAATGCGATCCATTTCTTTTAAGGTGGAAAGCCTATGGGCAATGGCTATTACGGTTTTGTTTTTCATTAAGTTTTTCATGCCTTTTTGAATATATTTTTCAGCTTGACTGTCTAATGCCGATGTTGCCTCATCTAAAATTAATATCGGCGAATTTTTTAATATTGCCCGCGCAATGGCAACGCGCTGCCGCTGCCCGCCGGAAAGTTTAACACCCTTTTCTCCGACTTTGGTTTGGTAGCCTTTAGGTAATTGTTTAATAAAATTATCGGCATAGGCTCTTTGCGCAGCCTTTTCAATATCAGATTGTTTGGCGTGCAATCGCCCGTAAGATACATTTTGGCTCACGGTGCGATGAAACAGCGATGTATCTTGCGGAATAACGGCCAAATTTTGGTGCAAGCTGCTTTGCGTTACATTTTTTATATCCTGCCCGTCTATTAAAATTTGACCGGACTGAATATCATACGCGCGTTGCAACAGATTAATAAGCGTGCTTTTACCGCTGCCGGAAACTCCGACAATCCCAACCTTTTCACCGGCATTTATGGTAAATGACAATTTGTTAAACACTTTCTTTTTTCCATAGCTGAAGTGAACATTTTTAAATTCTATTTTTCCACCTTTTATTTTAAGGTTTTTGGCGTTTTTAGCATCAACAATTTCATGCTTTAACACAAATGGCGACATAGCCGCTTGCAAAGCGCCATAGTTGGTATTTAATTCACATATATTAACTAAAATACCGGAAAAAGTATTCATAATCGCGTCCATCAGCATTAACACCAATGTTACATCGCCAATGCTGACTTGATTTTGATACCACATCTTGATTAGCAGTAATATACTTCCGGACTCAAATAAACATAGCATGGTTCGCTGAATGCGCAATCCGTCATGAAACTTATTTGTTGCCGCCAAATAAGCGGCTATGCATTTATCAAATATTCTTTTTACATAGGAAATTTCATAATCTTCACTTCCGCTTGCTTTTATGTTCAAAGAATTGCTTATACTATCAGCCACCACGCCGTTAAAATCATCAAGCATATCATTAGCGTTTTTATGTAAAGAGCGCAGTTTAAAGCTGATTTTATAAGAGGCGACGGCGGATATTGACCCAAAAACAAAAACTAAAAGCAAGAACCACAGGCTAACCCGTCCGATAAAATAAAAATTAAGCAACACAAAGAAAAAGGCGCTGTAAAACCGCGAAATATTTCTATGCAATTCCATGGTTTTGTTTGAGCAGTTAAGCGTTTTTTGCGAAAGCTGTCCTGATTTTTGCGATGAAAAATAATTTTCGGAGTGTTTGGCTAAATAATCTACCGCAAACAACTTTATTTTAGCACCTATAAAATTCCGCACATTGTTTTCTTCAATCAACTCGCGCACCATTCTGAACACGGACTGCCCGACATACGCAAAAAATATCGCGACCAAAAGCCATCCTGTTTTACTCCAAGAAAGCTCCTGCGGCGTAATTAAAGCAAAATAATTTATCATCTTTGAGAAGAATACCGGAACATAAACTTTAGAAATCTGCAAACCAAACGCCAATATCATACCGGTCACCGCCCATTTGCGCGCCCCATATAACGCCTCCCACATAAATAACAGCGGATTTTTTGGTATTTTGCGCATATTCGGGATTTTTTCAAATGACTTCATAGCTTACCTCCTTTTTCCAGCTGTTGCATTTTCCATAACTTAGCAAATTTACCGTTTTTCATGGCGGCAAGCTCGTCAAAAGTACCGGTTTCAATGATTTTTCCTTGTTCAATATAAACAATTCGGTCCATTTTCTTTAAGGTGGAAAGCCTATGAGCAATAGCTATTACGGTTTGCATGCCCAACAGATTATTAATTGCCGCGGCAACTTCGCTTTCAGATTGATTGTCAAGCGAGGAAGTCGCCTCATCTAAAATTAAGATGGGACTATTACGCAAAACCGCCCGAGCAATGGCTATGCGTTGTCTTTCACCGCCTGAAAGTTTGCAACTGCGTTCCCCGACCATTGAGTTATAGCCTTCCGGCAATTTTTTAATAAACCCGTCGGCGCATGCGGTTTGCGCGGCTTGTTTTATTTTGCGGTCAGTTGCTTTTATGCCGTAAGCAATATTTTCTTTTATACTGCGCTGAAACAAAACCGTTTCTTGCGGAATTATGGCCAAATTTCGGTGCAAGCTGCTTTGCGTTACATTTTTTATATCCTGCCCGTCTATTAAAATTTGACCGGACTGAATATCATACGCGCGTTGCAACAGATTAATAAGCGTGCTTTTACCGCTGCCGGAAACTCCGACAATCCCAACCTTTTCACCGCTCTTGATTTTCAGATTAAAGCCGTCAAAAATTCTATTTTGTTCAGGATAGGCAAAACAAATGTTTTTAAATTCTATTTCAGCTTTTTTAACTTTAAGCGGCTTGGCATTCGGGTTGTCGGTAATTTCATGCGGGGTTGTAAACGGCTCTAATCCGGCTTGAACATAAGATAAGCTGTTGGCAAGCCGGCGAAAATCTATACACAACTCCATCAGCCACATAAAACCGCCGCTCAATGTTAATAAAACAAACACAATATCGCCGACCGTAATTAATGATTCGCTCCATAAATAAATGGCATAAATCAACATAAACAGCGAGCACAAATATATAAAACAGCACATGCCTGTATAAGACGAAAACCATACCAACATGGTTTTGGCTTTAATTTTTATGTATTGTTGCAGTAATGTTGATAAACGCTTTTTTTCATACTCTAAACGATTAAATTGCTTAACCAAGCGAATGTTGGCAATAACATCAACCAGCCAGCCGGTATATAAGGCCTCTGATTTGCTTTGCATTTTATTTAAGTGGTTAGCGGTTTGATTAGCGTAATAATTAACCAAAGTTACTACGGCAACGCATATTAAAAACAACAGTCCTAAGCGAGGATTGATGACTGTTAATAAAATTATTTTTACGCCGATGTCGCAAAAAATTCCCCAAAACTGCGCAATAATTACGGAAAATATCGGTTGAAGAGATTTAATTTGATTGGTTTTAGTCAGTAAAGTTCCGGTTTGTTTATTGACAATATAATTAACCGAATGCCCGAAAATATATGAAAGAGCGCGACCGTAAATACGTCTTTGCAGCGGAAAATAAAAATATTTTTGCCGATATATATTGTTTTGTTTAGGCAAAAAGATGTTAATAACATTGCAAATAAAAACAGCGGCGAAAATCCATAAAAGATTATGCAAATTTTCAGGCGTTGCCCCTTGCTTAACGCCATCAACCATCTTCGCAAACAGCCAGTCTAATAAGTTAAAAACCGACATTTCGGCAAGCACAAACAGCAAACAAATTAAAAACGTCCATTTATAAGGTATCAGACATTCTTTTACGATATATTTTATTGCCGTTTTCGGAAATGGCTGCGCCTGCATAAGTTTTAGTTCCTTAAATAAATTTAATAACAGTAAAGTTATAGC
>CALETM010000026.1 GCA_937920765.1 uncultured Alphaproteobacteria bacterium
TGTATAAGAGACAGTTATTCAACTTCTTTATTATATCATAACTTTATAAAAGTAAAAACGTTTTTTATCATATTCAGCCTGTCATGTTATCACTTTTTAAGTATATAGTGTTTTTTATTTTCTGTTTCAATATCGCGGCAGCTAGCGCGGCTGAAGTTATTGTTGATTTTGACGACGAAACTCCGGTTGACTTTGAGGCTTTAGGCAGAGCCGATTTACCTGACGCCGCACAAATGCAAAGCATTTTATATAATGATGATACCAACGAGTTGGGACGCGTTATCCTGCTTGGAAAATATTTTGACGCCAAATATCCTGATGATAAAATCAATGCCGATTTCAGCAATGATGTTGCCGTAATTTTTCCGGAACTATCACAACAAGAAGTTTATGACCGCACCAACTATATTCGCCATGCCGTTAATTTATATCGTTGGGGCGTTAAAAAATATACCGACATCAAGGAAAAACTCACCGCGCCGGAAGAGCCGCCGTTGATTGCCGACGATGATGATTATGACGACCCTGAAAAATACACCTATATTAAAACCGCCCCTGATAAAACCGCGGTTGTTTATGATTTTAAAAAGGTGTTAAGCTACGGCAACAACCCGCGCGACTTAAAGGCGATGGAAGCCAAACGGCAACGCGCGGCAGAAAGCAAAAAAAATAAAACCGCATTTGATAAATTTAAGTCTATGGTAAGTAAGCTTGAATTTTCAAAACTGCCGTTTTACGGCATTACCCTGCCTAACCCGCTGGTCGGCAATGCCGGCGTCGGAGAATGGCTGTATGCCGACGGATTCAAAGCCCGTCTGGTTACGGAAATTGCCGAAATAAAATCAGTCAACCAATTTTTGGGCGCAATTCACATTTCGGTTCCCGAATATCGTTTTATGCTTGCCAACAATTTGTCGGAATCTTTGCAAAAACCGCGCATAATTTTTGAAGAAATGCAAAATATTAAATCATACAAAGTTTATTACCCTATGCCGATTACCGTGCTCAGCAACACCATGGTTGCCGGTTATTCCGGCGATTTTGCCTTTCCGATAAAATTTGAAACGATTGAGCCGGACAAACCGATTAAGCTTAAAGCCAAATTAGTGTTTAACAGCTGTGATAAAGCCCTAAACTGCTCCTTGATGGATTTTATGCCTGAAGTACAAATTGCCGATGGTAAAGAAAATGAATATTCCGGATTGCAGAATTTTATCAGACAGAGTTTTTATAACTTGCCGCAAACTGAAGATAAAAACCTTAAGCTTGAAAAAACTTCGCTTGTTTTTGATAGCGATAGCAACAATGTTAAACGCTTGCAGTTTATACTGGCCTTCAAAGGAAAAATCAATAATTTCGCCTTGTTTTTGGAAGATGCGAAATATACGCAGTTTACCCGCCCGCAACTGACCATATATGACAATTTAATTTACGTGTCGGTTGAACCGCTTAATAATGCTGACAAGTTGCTCAACACTGAAGTTAATCTAACTGCGCGGCTTAATAATTACACATCCATAACCCAAACCGTTAAACTACTGCCGAATGAGCCTGACTTAGCCTTCGGCGTGCCGACACTCGCTGCCGTATTGCGATTAAGCTTATTTGCCGGATTGCTTTTTGGCTTATTCCCCGCCGGATTAGGCTGGCTTTTATTAAGCATTGCCAAATTTGATTATCGCCGTTTGCTGCCGGTTATAAGCGGAATTTTTATCGGCGCCGACCTTATGGCATTTTTGGCGGCAAAATTTTATGCGGTAAACTTTATTTGGGGAATGCAATTTAGCTCTTTTGCCTATTTAAGCGCCACTCTTGCCGCGTTTATGATGATATTATCCGGATTGCCTTATGCTGATGATTTATCCCTCAAACACCGGCTGCCGCTTGGTGTTTTATTCGGGGTATTAATTGTTTTCAGTTTTCCGCTTTACGGCGTGCCGTTTGCTCCGTATATGGCTGATTATTTCAGCACTGCGCCGATTGTAAACAAGCTGTTGATTGCCAACCTTGTCGCATTAGGGATAGCCGCGCCTTATTTTGCTATGTTTATCTTCAGCAAATTAAAACTAAATTATACTTTGCCGGCAAAAATTAAAATTACGGCATTAACATTAGCTATTATTTTAATGCTGATAACCGCCATTAGCCTTGCCGGCAGAATCATTTTGCAGCTGACATTATGGCAAATTTTAAAATTTGCGGCGCTTATACTTATAATTAAGTTTGTTTTTGATTATTTGTTGCGCTTTTTACAAGCTTTGCAGCAAGTTGATTTGCCGCAACAGCATAAAAGCATTGCGCAAAAAATTATTTACGCCCTGTTTTGCTTAGTTGTGGTCGGATTTACCATAATCTGCTGCAATCAACAAAATTTTGGCACTGCAAATAAAGTCGGTGATGATTATGCGGCAATTACGCAAAATTATGTAAAAAGCGGAAAAAACGTGATTATTGCCGTTGAACCCAAATGGTGCTTCAGCTGCCGGCTCAATAGCTTTTTAACCTTTAACAAGCGCAACCTTGACCGCTGGAACAAAGATTTTAATCTTGAATATATAAGTATTGATTCTGCCGATAATAAACAAACCATCGACCTATTAAAACAATATAACCAGATAAGTTTGCCGGTTTATATGCTTTTTAACTATAAATTTGAAAACGGCATAATTTTATCGTCTTTTATTGATGAAACCTCATTGCAGCAAACGCTTGAGAACTTTTAATCATCATCGGTATCGCCTAAAAAAATTTTGTATAAGGGCTTGCGGTATATCCACAAATTTATCAGGCCGAATATAAGCGACATAGAGCCGAATAAATATAAAAAATAGTACCAATTAAGCTCGCTTTCCTGCATCAATACGGTTTGTTTGGTGCTGCTGATAAACATTATGGCAACCGCGGTTAAGGCAAATGCAAACACAAAACCTAAAATCCAAACCCGCTTAACAATCACGGGCGGAACGGTAAAACTCATCAAAAGATAAATAAAAAACAAGGCGATAAACAAAAATATTTCCATAACACCCTCCATTGTGCCAAGTGTTATTAAAATATAGGCGTTAATCCGCAATTTTCAATTAACTGTTAAAATTAAGCCCCCAATCGGCATAACGCGCCGGATCTTCGCCCCAATTTTCACGGACTTTAACAAACAAGAATAAATGAATACGGTCATCTAACATTTCTTCAAGCTCGCGCCTTGCCGCCTGCCCGATTTTTTTAATCATACTGCCGCCCTTGCCCAAAACAATAATTTTTTGGCTGTCGCGTTCAACATAAATCGTCATTTCGGCGCGCACGGAATTATCCTCGCGGCGCTCCCATAATTCAGGCTCCACGGTTAAAGCATACGGAACTTCCTGCCGCAAATACAAAAACAACTTTTCACGAACCACTTCCGCCGCCAAAAGTTTAAGCGGCATATCCGACATTTGCTCTTCGGGATAATACCACGGGCTTTCCGGCAAATTTGCTGCCAAATAATGATAAAATTCCTCAATGTTTTGACCGGTTAAAGCTGAAATCATAAAAGTTTCAGTAAAATGTCCGGCTTTATTAAGCTCTGCGCTCAAGGCAAGCAGCTTTTCTTTTTGAATTAAATCAACTTTGTTTAACACCAGCACCGCGCTGATGTTATTTTGATTAAGTTTGGCAACAATAGCTTTGGTTTCATCGTCAAAACCACGCTTGGCATCAACTACCAACACTACCATATCGGCATCATCAAGCCCGCTCCATGCGGAAGCCACCATTGCGCGGTCAAGCCGGCGCTTAGGCTTAAAAATTCCGGGGGTATCCAAAAAAATTATTTGCGTGTTTTCATAAATACCGATACCTTTAATTACGGCGCGGGTAGTTTGTGCCTTGGGCGACACAATAGAAACTTTTGAGCCGACAAAGTTGTTGGTGATGGTAGATTTTCCGGCGTTAGGAGCCCCGATTAAGCTCACAAATCCGGCGCGGGTAACATTATTATCAGCCATTTTTGTGTTCCAATATTGCAATCAGTTTTGCCGCGGCGTCTTGCTCTGCCAACTTTTTGTTTTTGCCGCCGCCGACTGCGCTGCCGCCGCCTTCAACCGAAACCTCAATATAAAAATACGGTTCATGCTCAGAGCCTTCTTTACGCAACAACGTGTATACCGGTGCGCCAACTTTGACCTGATGCGCAAGCTCCTGCAAAGTGGTTTTGTTATCTTTTTGCGGTTCAGAACTTTTATTGATTAAATGCCGCCAATGGCGGTCAACAAAATCTATCGCAGTGGTAAAACCGGCCTCAATACAAATGGCGCCGGTTACGGCTTCACCCACATCGCAAAGCACATTTTCATTGGTACACAAGCTTTTAGGCTCGGCTTTAATATATTTATCAAGCCCTAATTCAAGCGCAACCTGCGCCACTGCCTCTTTACGCACCAATTTGGTAAAACGAGCCGAAAGCGCCCCTTCAGGCTCAGTCGGAAACAGATTATAAAGCAGGTGCGCCATGGCGACACCCAAAACTCTATCTCCTAAAAACTCAAGCCGTTCATAGTTTTTGCTAACGCTTCCGGTGCAACTGCAATGAGTTAATGCTTGCTGCAGCAGCTTTTTGTTTTTAAATGTATAGCCTAATTTTGCTTCTAAATTTTCCATAACTTCACCAAATTAATGCAAGCGGTTAAATAGTCTTGACCAGCGAATAGATTTATGCCATGTCCACGGCTTATACCACGCGCCTTTATCATTGTGCGAAAAGAACAAAATTCGGGCTTTGCCGACCAAATTTTCAACCGGCACAAAGCCGACGCTGATTCTGCTGTCATCAGAGCGGTCGCGGTTATCTCCCATTACAAAAACATGCCCTTCCGGAACGGTTACTTTGGTGGTATTGTCAACCTGCGGCTCGTAATCTGAAACTTCTAATATTTTATGCGTAAAATTATTCGGCAACATTTCAGTGTATTCGGTATAAGTTTCGGGGCGAACGACAAATTCTTTTATGGTATAATCGCCGACAACTTTGCGTTCAACCAGCTTATCGTTAATATACAAGCGCCCTTTTCTTAAATAGACGGTATCACCGGGTAAGCCGATAATACGTTTAATAAAATCAGTTTTATTATCAGCCGGAAACTTAAAGACCACAATATCGCCTCGCTCCGGCATACTTTGCCAAATACGCCCTTTAAGCGGAAGCAATCCAGTCGGAAAAGAATAGCGCGAATAACCATAAGTATATTTAGAAACAAACAAATAATCACCAACTTCAAGCGTCGGATACATTGAACCTGACGGAATCCGGAACGGTTCAAACAAAAAACTGCGTATCAACACGGCAATTATCACGGCATAAACCACGGTTTTGATGGTTTCAGCCAGTCCGTCTTTCTTTTTTTCTTCAAGCATAAAATTTTCCTTATGTTTTCATCAATTGGCCTAATATTAGTCTATTATTTTTTTATATCAAGCTAATTCTGTCAGATTTTTTGGTTATTTATATTTCCTTTAGCGGCATTGTCAACATCGACAAACGCCATAACTTTTTCCATCACCGTTTTTACCTGTGCCGCATTATACGGTTTGTAGCAAAAATCAGCCCGATAATACGAGCATTTTACATCTTTAGCTTCTGCCGCAAAGCAAAACGGATTTTTATCAAACAGCATAATTTGGCAATCTTTAGAAAGCGCCTGATATTTTTTGCCGTCGCGGCTTAAATCATACCATTTTTCTTTACGCGAGCATATGCGGCAGTCATTTTCGCGGATACATACCGCGCTGGTAAAGAGCGGCGCGTCTTGATAAACGACAAAGGTGGTTTTAAGCGGCGCAACCTCGGTTAATTGTTTTATATTATCAAGAGTATCTTCAATGGCAAAACTTACCTTTTCTGCGCCAATTGCCTTAGCCTCTTCCATAGCTTCCGAATTAAGCATATAAAGCGGAGTATCAAAGCTTAAATCAACCTCTTTCAGCGGCAGCATAGCAAGTGCCCAATAATTACCGACCTCCCATTTTTTATAACCGGCAGCCAACAAGTTTTTAATAAGCTCGGCAAAGACATACGGATTTCGGCAAACGGTCGGTAAGGCTAAGCGCACTTTTTCTTGCGGTAAAGATTTAACTTCGCTGACTGATGTATCTGATTTAAGCAAATAAACAATCTCGGCAAACTTATCCGAATCAAGTTCGCGTAAACACTCGGCATTATCGGTTTTTATTACCCATTCGGCGGCAGTATTTTTAACCGGCGTTGAAACCGGCGGTAAATATCCTTGCTTTGAAGTAATTTCAACCTGAGCATACAAGTCGCGCCGCAATTTATTTATTTCCGAAACCGGAACAAACAGGTTTTGCCGGTTTTCAACTTTTAACGAGCGCAAACTTAATGCGGTGCCGCCGGTTTTATTAAACGAATCAACAAACGCGGATTTTGCTTTTTCGGCATTATTTGCCGGAGTAAATTCTCCGCTTATTTCCGCAACTTTAACCCCGCATTTGGCAATAACTTTGCGCGGCGTGACTATAACATTTACATCAACTGCCAACGTATTGCAAAATTCATGCGGTTTGGGCTTGGTATACGGATACGAACCTTTAACCTCGCTTGATGAGGCCAAATAAATATCCTGCCCCGCTGATAAAAACGGATAATCAGGCGGAAGTTCAACCTCAATATAACTGCCGGCGGCAGCGTTCAAAACCTTTTTACCGGCAGCTTTTATATTCTGTACCGAAAATCCGAAAGGTTTTTCATCGCCGGCAACATCAATCTGCAACCCGTCAAAACGCCCGATTTTATGATTAGAAGTAAAACCAAGCCAGCCTTTTTTAACTTTTTCGACCTTTCCGATAAGCAAGCCGCGATGCCCGACAAAATTAACATCGGTAACGTCTTTGCTTTTGCCGTTAAAGTGAAATTTGCACCACGGGCGCGAAAAAATTTGCTTAATACGATCTTCACTTAACGCGTCAGCGCCCTTGCCGTCTAAAATATTACGATAATACGAGGTTACCGCGGCAACATATAGCGCCGATTTTTTACGCCCCTCAATTTTAAGCGAAGTAACCGGCATTTTTAAAACATCTTGTTGCAACGCCATATCCTTCATTGAAAAGATATGGTTTTTGCCGCCTTTGCCGCTAAAACACGCCCGACACGGATATAAACATTTGCCGCGGTTGGCGCTGCGCCCCGCCTCAAGTGATGAAAACTGGCACAACCCGCTGTAACTGTAACAAAGCGCGCCATGAATAAACGCCTCGGTTTCAAGCCCTTCTATGGCGGCAATCTCTTTAATTTCAGGTAGCGATAATTCACGGGCAATAACCACGCGGGTAAAGCCTAAGCTTTTTAAGAACATTGCCCCTTCTTTATTGTGCACCGCCATTTGCGTGCTGGCGTGCATTTCAAGTTCGGGGTAGCTTTCATGAATTACGCGGGCGACGCCCAAATCTTGCAAAATTACCGCGTCAATGCGGCAATTAACACATGTGTTAAGCGTTGCGAGCAACTCCGGAAGTTCGTGCTCTTGCACCACCGTGTTTACCGCCGCGTACACTTTACGCCCTAAATGATGTGCGTAAGCTGTAAATTCATTTAAGCTGTTTGCATCAAAATTAGTTGCGGTTGCTCGGGCTGAAAAATGTTGCAACCCTAAATAAACGGCATCAGCGCCATAATATAACGCGGCGTAACCGGCTTCAATATCGCCTGCCGGAGCCAAAAGTTCCTGCTTCATTGTTAAAACCCTAAAGTTAAAATCTTGGCTTAAAATTATTGCGCAAATGCCATGTTGTCAAGCTTTTTAACATACTATGCCGTCGCGGCAGAGTTTGGCAAAACAGGGGGTGTTAAGCTTTAAGCTTGTTATGACCTCCGCCGGTGAAAAATCGCCGGCAAGCGGCACAACGCAGATTTTACCATCTTTAACGGTTTTAAGCTCGGCGCTAGGCAGCTCTGATTTTCCGATGCATGATGAGAGGTAAACAAAAGCCTCGTCATTATCCCTCAAATTATCAACCGCCAACTTGCGAGCCAAAATATTTAAGCTGACATCGGCTTTGCCGGCGTCTTTACCCCATGGCGAACCGCCGCCGACCGGACAGGTCAGCGAATAAAAATCGCATGCCAGTTTACGTCCGGTAACTCCGCAATCGGCAATTGCGGAATGGCAGGTGTAAATTCCGGTACCGTTAATAATCAGTTTTTCAGGTTCAGCACCCAAAACTTCAGCCGCAAAGCTGCTCAAATTTTCAGCTTTAAGCATCGGAACGGCAATAATGGCGGTTTTGATTTTGCCATTATCGTCAATTGTGATTTGCGTTTTAATATCAAGACCTAAGTTATTGCTTTGCAACGCTTTTTGATAAACCGCGCGGTTTAATTTTTTAGCCAAATACAATTCACGCGGCTGACAACCCTCGCCGCGGCAGGCGTATCCGGCAAAAACGCCCTGATCGCCCCAACCACCATTATGCACGCCTTGATAAATTTCGGCCGATTGCGCTCCGATAAGGTTAATTATCTTGAGCTTATCGGCACTGATGGCATTATTGCCCCATATCAAAGCATAACGTTCATTATAGCCGATTTCGGCCACCGCCTGACGCACATAGTCATCAATATATTGCAAATTAATATTACCGCAGACCTCTCCGCCCAAAATAACGATATTGTCTTTGATTAATACCTCAACGGCATAACGCACGTTTTTATCTTGCTCTATCATTCTGTCTAAGATAAAGCTTGAAATATAATCGGCGGTTTTGTCAGGGTGACCTAAAGATACAGATTCTGCTGTTTTAAACATTTTACATTCTCCTGTTTAGTCCGTTTATGGTGCCGGACAATTCGGTTAAATCCACACATTACAGCTATGGGGTATCATTATCCTTGACAACTGTCAAGCAAAACTTCATAAATTATAGTAGCAAAGGAGAACACATATGAAAATTGCCATTATCGCCGCTATGGACAAAGAAGTTAAATTAATGCAGTCTTTGGCATCTGAAAACGTATCCATATTTAAATCAGGCATCGGCAAGGTTGCCGCCGCCGTAACAACGGCACAAATTATTTCAGAACACCGCCCTGATTTAATTATTAATTCAGGAGTGGCCGGCGGGCTTGACAGCTCTCTTAATATCGGCGACACAGTTTGCGCAAAAGCAGTATGTTATCATGATGTTTGGTGCGGCGAGCCAAACACCTACGGACAAGTTCAAGGTTTTCCGTTATTTTATAAATCAGCTGAAAATATTACTGCTTTGCTTGATGCTAAAATTAAAAAAGGACTGATTATCAGCGGCGACAAATTTATAACCGACGCCGATGAACTGGCGCATTTGAAGCAAAAATTTCCGCAAGCCTTAGCTGTCGATATGGAATCGGCCGCCATTGCTCAAACCGCGTTTATGCTTAAAACTCCGTTTATAAGTTTGCGTTTAATCAGCGATACTCCGGGGGTTCAACATCATCAGGAACAGTATGATAATTTTTGGCGCAATGCGGCGGAAACCTCATTTAACACCTTAAAAACATTACTAAACAGTATTAACCTACGGAATGAGAATTAACCGGACGATTAATTACCGCGTCAATAATCTGCTTCATTAAACGCGGCTGATTGATAAAGTGAAACACCACTTTTGAAGTTCCGGTACCTGAAAACAAAATATCGCCATAATTAAAAATGCGGCCTAAAATACTTTGTCTGATTTCAACCGATTCAATACGCTCACGATGAAGTTCTTCAGTGGTAACGTTAATCACACCGGTTCTTTTTACTACTCGTTTGTTAGTGCATACCATTTCAATTAAATTACGTTTAAGCCATGATGATAAAGTAAAAATCAGCAGAGCAATAATCGGAAGCCAGAGCGCTAAATAAAAATACATCGGTTGATTGTAATGCAGCAAAACACGCGTGTAGCCAAGCGCCCAAAACACAGCCGTAAATGAAAGCGCCGTTAAACAAAACGGAATAATTAAGGCAAAATAATGCAGTCTGCCCACCAATTCAATTTCTTCCCCGGGGGTTAGCGTGCTGGCCGTATAGCTGTATCT
>CALETM010000027.1 GCA_937920765.1 uncultured Alphaproteobacteria bacterium
GGGCAATATACTCAAGGTATAACTTTAACGGTGGATAGAATAATTCCGGATTATTATAATGATAAAAGCATTTTTGAAAAAAATTTATCGGTTAAAGCCTTAATGGAATGATTAAAGCAGTTTGATGAGTGCGAAGCTGCCGATAAGCAAAATTAAAAACAGCACGGAAAGCCAGCCTAAGTTTTTTTCAATAAATACTTTCATCGGCGCGCCGTATTTTTTAAGCAACCATGCCACCAAAAAGAATCTGATGCCGCGGGCTAACACGGAAGCAATGGTAAAAACAAACAAATCAAGATGAACAACGCCGCTCGCAATAGTGATGATTTTATACGGGAAAGGCGTGATTCCGGCGCCGAACACAATCCATGCGCCGTAAAGGTGATAGTAATTTTCAAATTCTTTAAATTGATTTAGCGCGTTGTACATTTCAAGCAGCGGTTTGGCGATTAAGTCAAAAAAGCAACTGCCGATAATGTAGCCGAAGTAGCCGCCGATAACGCTGGCAAAAGTGGCAAGTCCGGCAATCTTCCATGCTTTTTGCGGGGTGGCAAGCACCATCGGAATAATCATTACATCAGGCGGAATCGGGAAAAACGAGCTTTCGGCAAAAGCAACCAAAAACAAGAACAACATAGCGTGGTCTTTGGCTGAAAGCGATAACATGGTGTCATAAGTTTTATGAATGAGTTTTTGAATGCCGTTCATTGTTTTTCCGTAAAATTCAGTTCTGTACTGATTTATGTTTATGCGGCAAAAATTTGCTTTTGGCAACAGCTTATTTGTTTTATGCAGAATTTACTCGGTAAATTTGCTTTGCAACAGCGTGTTGATAATTTGCTTTTTACTCATAACGGAGGTTTTTCGCTTAATGGCGCGAGTGTTTTCAATCAACCATGTCGGCGGAATGACGGTTAAATAAATTTGCGGGCATTGATATTGGCATAAAACGGAATTAATACTTTGCCATGTGTGCAAATCAGCGTTAAAATGTTGCGGAAAATCAAAGATTACAATATCGGGTTTTATTTCAGGGGCATATTTTAGCAGTTGGTAGAGGTTGTTGGTGCTAAAGACCATAAAGCCGAGCGGCTCAAGGTAATCGGCATAAGATACGTTGTGCCACGGAGTTTGTTCATAAATAAATATTTTGCCAAGCGAATCCATTTTAACCTCGTGATTGTTTTTTTGAGGTTAAATATAATTGCATTTGGCAAAAATAAAAGCGGCAGGCTATTGGTTATTTTGTTTTAAATAAGCAAGATAAGTGTTGTCAAGCAGCATGGCAATGGTCATGGGGCCGACTCCTCCCGGAACCGGAGTAATAAATGCAGCGTGTTTGACGGCCTCATTAAAATCGACATCGCCGCATAAACGCCCGTCTTTATGATTAATGCCGACATCGATGATTACGGCGCCGTCTTTAATCCATTCGCCTTTTACTGTTTCAGGGCAGCCGCAGGCGGCAACCACAATATCAGACTGTTTAACTAAGTTTGGCAGATTGGTGGTTTTAGAGTGGGCAACGGTGACAGTGCAGTCTTGTTGCAATAACAGCATGGCAACCGGTTTACCGACAATTTTTGAACGCCCGATAACTAAGGCTTGTTTGCCTTTAAGCGGAACGGCCGTGGTGCTGATGAGGCGCATAATTCCTTTGGGAGTGGCGGCAATCACGGCATTAGGCGAGCCGTTTTGCAACAAGCCGATGTTATAGGGGTGAAACCCATCAACATCTTTCAGCGGATTAATGCTTTCTAAAATTTCGGCCTCATTTAAATGGCGCGGCAAGGGGAGCTGTACTAAAATTCCGTTGACGGCGGTATCGCGGTTGAGCGCGGCGATTTGCTGTAAAATTTCTTTTTGAGTGCAGTCTTCCGGAAAGCTGTAAAGACATGATGAAATTCCGGCCTCGCTCGCGGCTTTTTGCTTGTTGCGCACATATAAAGTGCTGGCGGGATTGCTCCCCACCTGAATAACCGCCAATACCGGAGCGGACGGGAGTTGTTTAACTTTTTCACGCAGTTCTTGCTGGAACTGGGCGGCAATTTGTTTTCCGTTGATGATAACAGCTGTCATTTATTCCTCCGATAATTGTTGCAAAGCGCCGGTTAAATCAGCTTGAGAAGTTATGGCAATTTTTTTCCACCTATCAAGCTCGCCGCTGATAATTTGCATTGATGATTTGGCAATTTTAAGCTTTTTTGCTAAAAAAGCAATCAGTTCTTTGTTGGCTTTGCCTTTTTCAGGCACGGAGATAACTCCGATTTTTAAAAACACCTCATTTTGAGCATTGGTAATAATACCTCCGCTCCGGCACAAAGAAGAGTTAGGGGTTAGCCTAACTCTTAAAATGTAGCCTTCTGATGTTTTGTCAAAAAAAGTCAACGTTTATAAAACCATTTCACGCAATACGTCAATTAAACGGGCTACAAAAAACAATGCCAACAATAAAATAAACGGAGATGCGTCAAAGTCGGCAAACGGCGGAACTTTGGCTCTGATTTTTTTGTAAACCGGCTCAGTCAGCATTTTTAAAATATCCATAAATTTTTGAGCATAAGAATTGGTAATGGCTAAAATTTTGAAGTGAATGAGCCAAAATAAAATAACTTCAACCACAACAACCTTAAAATAAAGGTCAACTACCAAAGCTAAAGTATCAAAGAAAGGGACTAAAAGCATACCCATTATGTTTCTCCTAAATAAAAAAGTTAGCGTTCAAAAGTTTTGCCTAATTTAATAGACTCTCGTTTTGCAAGTATGTCGTACTTTACACGAAATGAGTTTTTACGTCCAGACAATTCTTGCAGTTTATCAGAAATATTTTGTAAGCGGTTAATACGATCTTCATCGGCCATATCGCGAGCAAGCTGATATTCTTGCGCAATATAACTTTGATCTTCTTCTATCATTTGGTCTAAAATAACATCAAATAAAAAATCGCGGTAATTAATTTCGTCTTCGTCATCGTCAATAAAATCAAGCCCGATGCGCTGTTTTTGCTCTTTGCTGAAGGTGTGTCCGATTGGAGCTTTTTCAAGCGCTTTGAAGTATTGATAAGCGGGAACGGCGCGTTTGTATTCATCAACCGTAATTTCAACGTCGGGCTCATTACGGGTGCGTTCTTTGATAGACGCGCGCATTTCGCGCAGGCGGGTTAGTTTGTAGTGAAGCTTTTTATATTCTTCCTGAGCTTTGGGGCTACGGCAGTTGGCAAGCAAACCCAAACAAACCATTAATTCGGCTTCGCGCTGATGAGTGGCTTCCAAAAAACTGTTGCGCTCGCTTAAATCTTGGTCGGAAACATAACCGTCGTTCATATTTTTTAAAATTTCAGAAGTTTCATTCAGCCAGCGAAAATATTCTTGTGATGACGAGGTCTCGCTGTTGACGTTTTCAATACTGATAGCCTCTTTTAAGCCCATTTCATCAAAAAACTTGGTAGTTTCGGCAATGCCGCTGTTTTCAATATTTTTTACTACCTGCAAGCGCATTTCATCAGCGGTTTGCGGGGTGTTGCCAAGCTTAATTTTACGGTCGCTCGGGGCAAAAATGGTTTCACGCGTGGCTTGTCGCAGCTGTTGTTCATTTAAATTTTCGGCAGCGCGCAATGCGCGTTTTATAATTTCGGTTTCTTTGCCTTTTTGAGAGTTTTCTTTTTGAAGAGTGTTGTTCATATTTGCTTCAGCCATAACGGTTCTCCATAACTAGATTTATTTATCTTCAAAAATAATTTTTCCGCGCTCGAGCCACATAATTTTATCAACGACCCAATCACTTATTTGTTCAATTTTTTCAAGCTCAATGCCCATGGCTAAACCGGCATGACCAATAAATAAAGTTTCTTCATCGCTCAAATCGCTGTCGGCATGCCCGAGCAGGCACAATTCTTTAATCAGTTCAAGGCATACGCGGCGGTCTTTAAGCTGTTTAAGCTCGTTTAACATTTCGTCTTCCGTAATCGGCTTAAACAAAACGTTAGGCTCCTTAATGCCGTATTTGGCGGCAGCGTCGCGAATATAATTTAATTCTTCACGGTCAAAATGATTGTCGACATTGGCCAAAAAAGCCAGCGCTTTTAAAAAAATTGCTTTTTGCTCTTGGCTAAGCTTAAGAACAAATTCGTTCATGTCTAAGGTTTCGGTATAGGTCATAGATTTAACTCTCCGGTTAATATTTTGCTCATATCATAAACGAAAATCAAATTTTTTCAACATAAAAAGATTTGTTGTAAAAGAAAAATAATGTTTGAAAAATATTAAGGATTGGCATAGCATAATAA
>CALETM010000028.1 GCA_937920765.1 uncultured Alphaproteobacteria bacterium
TGCCAACACCAATGCGCCGGAAGCATTAAAATCAGCCTCATCAAACCACGGGTTTTTGGCAATGTCGCCCCAAATAACCGGTTTTGGCGCCGACGGAGCGTATAAAGCAACATTATCAGTCCACCACACATCGCCGGCAACATATTTAAACGGTTTACCGTCGGCATTTCGGAGCCATAAATTTTCAATCGTTAAGGCATATTCCGGCGCGTTTAAGTGCAATTTATCGCTTTTGTTAAAAGTATAAACACAGGCAAGCGCCGTTGCCATTAACAGCATAATTATGTAAACACCGACAAACAATCTGCGTTTAACATTTTCGGTAATATGCCGCGGAAAAAAGGCAAACAGCATAATTCCGCCCATATACCACAGCGGAAAACCCCACATGCTCTTAAATTTAATGCCGCCGAGCATGCTCACCGCAAGCATAATCAGGAGCGGCGCCAAACCCAAAATTTGTAAAAAGAGTTTATCATCTGCCGAAACGGCAACGGCTTCTTTTTCTGCTTTGCGAGTTGCAATAAAATAAATCAGCAACGCGCCAAGCCCGAACACCGCTTGCGCCGCCAAAAATTTAAGCGGATAAACAATATGCCTCAAAAGCGGAAAGCTTGCAAATCCGGCGCTTTCTCCCCGCCCCAAAAAGTAACTTATCACAAAAAAGTCATGTTGCCACAGCCAATAAATATGCGGAGCAACAACTGCAATTGCAACTGTCGCCGTCAAATACGGACCAAACGTCAAAAACTTGCGGCGCGCCGACTTATCAACAATCATATAAACCAGCATTGCAAGGAGCAAAACTCCGCTTACATATTTGTTTAACAAATTTAAGCCGGCAAACAATCCGGTAAAAATCCAATCAATATTTTTACCGCCCTGCAAAGCCTTATAAAAATAGTAAACCGTCATCGGCCACAGCGCCAGAGATACCACATTAACATTATATTCCGGAGCGCTGAAGCCATAATAAATAACGCCCTCCAACAACATAACCGCAAAAGCGGCCTTTTCTTTGCTCAAAAAGTTGCAGGCAAGTTTATAAATATAAACAAAACCGAGCAGCACACAAACCTGACTTAAGGCGTAAATCATAATATGCCTGCCGCCGCCCAAAGCATAGAACCAATAAGCTAAAAAACCCGAAAGCGGCGGGTGTTTATTGGTGCCAAAATCACAATACTGTCCCCAAACCACGGCCTCAATGCTATCCATCGGCAAGCTGTGGCGCAAAAGCGGCAGCAAAGTCCACACTAAAAAGTGAATGCTTAAAAAGCAGATTAGCGGGTGTTTTTTCACATAACTCAACATGTTAATCTCCGTATATCAAAACATGCTTGTATGTTACAGGTATTTACGTTTCTGTCAACATTTGCCGCCGCTCTTTCCAC
>CALETM010000029.1 GCA_937920765.1 uncultured Alphaproteobacteria bacterium
GATTTTAAACATTTTTGTTGATTAAATAAAGGGAGTTGTTATATTTGAAATAAGTTGTATATTTTTTTAATTGTAGGAATAAATTATGAAAAAATTAAGTCTGACGGTTTTGTTGGCATTGAGTCTGACCGCTTGCGCAAGCAGCAAAAGCATGCCTGACAATACCGCCGACGACGATGCTCTTGAAACCTATAACCGCGCCGTATTTGAATTTAACTACCAATTAGACAAGGCCGTTATCAAGCCGGTTGCCAAAGGTTATAAAAATGTAACCAACCAATTTACGCGTGATCGGGTAAGCACTTTTTTTGATAATTTGGAAGAACCGGCTTACGCCATTAATAATTTATTTCAGGGTAAAATTAAAGAAAGCGGCGTTTCGGTCGGACGTTTTGCCATAAACTCCACACTCGGGTTGCTCGGAACATTTGATGTTGCCGAAGGCTGGGGCTTAAACAAAAAGAAAAATTCATTTGACGCCACTCTGGCGCAATATTGCGTTCCGGACGGGCCGTTTGTTATGATTCCGGTTTTAGGTCCGGCCACACCGCGCTATTTGGTCGGTTGGGCGGGCGATGCTTATGCAAGTCCGATGTATTGGGCATTGGTTGACGTTAATGACAGCGGTGTTGACGCTGCGGTTTGGAGCTCGGTTGCTCTTAAATACATTAACATCAGGGCTGAAAGTTTAACATTAACCGACAGTCTTGAAGAAAGCGCCGTTGATTTTTACGCCACCCTGAAATCCGCTTTTATGCAAAACCGGCAAAAATTTACCAGCATCTGCGCCGCAAAAAGCAATCAGAATAATACGCCAAGTTATGATTTTGACTTCGATTATGATGATTTTGATGATGATTTTGAATAATTTTTAATTGGGGAACACAAATGAAAAAAATTTTATTTTCCGTTTTAACCGCTTTATTGCTGACCGTAAATGCGGCATATGCCGAAATTAATGCGCAAAAAGCTGAAGACTTTGTTAAAAACATTACCAAACAAGGCATTGAAGAAATTATCAACTCCGATGTTACGCAAGCCGAAAAAGATCAGCGTTTTGCCAAATTGTTTAATGAATATCTTGACCTTGATTTTATCGGCAGATTTGTTTTGGGACGCTATTGGAAAACCGCAACGCCTAAACAACGCTCTGAATTTATTACCGTTTACCGCGAGCTGAATATTAAAACGTGGTCAAAGCGCTTTGATGAGTTTAAGGGTAAAATTTTTATTTTTAACGGCACAACACCTTCTTCTTCACAAAACCAGATTTTTGTAAATTCAACCGTTCCGATGGATCAGGGCGCGCCGGCAAAAGTGGTATGGAGAGTTAAAGAAACTAACGGGCAATTTAAGATAGTTGACATTATTATTGAAAATGTCAGCCTGGCAATTACCGCCCGCAATGAATATACTTCCTATATTCGTAAGTCACCAAACGGGCTTGACGGATTAATCAGCGACCTTAAAAAGAAAAGCCAGCAATAGTGCGACTGATTTTACCGACTTGATAATGAAATAATTGACAATCGGCAAGATTTCAGCTATCATAATTGTATAATTATTTTCTGGGGGCAAAGATGCAAAAGTTTAAAATATTTTTCATTTTGTTAGCGGGTGTGTTATTTATAAGCTCGGCGGCAACGGCGCGAGTTTGCTTTTTAGCCAGTAGTGATAATGATACCGGCTGTTTAGTCAGCGACGGGTATGATATTGAAGAAAGCGAAAAATGCTATGGTATGCAGCCTTGCGAACAGCCAAACAAAAACGCACCAACTTGCATTGATAATAGTATCAGCTATTATTCGCCCGAAAACTGTTGTTCAAACACCGCCTTATATGAAAAATGTGAAGGTACCGGCAAAATTTGCAAAGGAGCAACCTGTTCCGGCTCGGTAGGAGGTGAGAGCTATTCTTACTGCAGAATCGGTTATTGCAAATGCTCTTCAGAATATTCAGAAACGTGCGATGCATCTAAAGGCTTAGTTGGCGTCGGCGATGCCTGCGATGGGAAATATAAAAGTTGCCGCTGTAACTCAAGCTTTCAACCTTGCGATAAAAACGGCACCTGCTCCGGCACATCATGCAAAGATGACCGCGGCACATTATATCAAGACTGCGAATGTCCGGCGGTCGGAACCAACGGTTGGGTTTCCGACCCAAGTTCATGCTGTGGCACATATATCACTACCTGCACCAATCGCCCAAGCGGTAAAAGAATTTATAAATGCAAAACTGTCTCTACTCCGTCTTGCGTATGCGGTTTAACTCATGATACCAATAATTCGCAATGCGTTAGCGGCTGTACCGATTCAAGATATGAATATGTCGGTAATATTCCGGCCAATGCCATTTGCAATGACTATACCGGCGGTATTATGTCACCTTGCGGAAGCTCTTGCCGTTGCCAATCCGGATATTGGGACTATACTTTAAACTGCGAAACACAAAGTAGCAACATTTGCGGCGAGTTAGGATACACCGACAAATCTTGCCCTGACGATTGGATTGCCTGCCCGTTTGATCCGTCAGCAAAAAAATGCTTAAACTAACGGCTTTTAATTAAATAGCGGCAGATATATAAAAATCTGCCGCTGTTTTTATGTAAACATTCCTCCTTAAACACATCAAAAGCAAAATACTCTTGTTTTTTGCAATGATTCGTGTTATATATCTGTACATATTTGAAGGAGAATATTGGTTTGCCATGATTATCAACAGCAATGATATTTTGCAAAGAAATATTTTGACAAATAAATGCTTTTATCAAACAACCGCTCAAATTATGCATGACTTTGAGCAAAAAGGTTATGCCAACTCGGCTGATGAAACCGCCAAAGTTATTGCCGCATACCACAATATGGTGCAAAAAAAATCTAAAAATAATTACAGCAAAGATTATAACGAAGCTTTCGGTAAAATCGACAGCGCCATAAAAAGCATGGCCAACAAAGTTTTTTATACTTATGACAAGCAAAGCTTTGATTATGCTTATCGCTCGTTTCAAAATTTTGATTATATCAACGCCATTATCGGACGACAGCGCCTTAAAAAGAACAGCTTTTAACATAAGGGCTGTTGACTTCTTTATTTTCATTATTGCAATCAGATATACTTATGACTAGACTGTGTTTATAATTTTAATTACAGCAACGAGGCTAAAATGAAACAAATATCTGTTATCGGCTGCGGCCGTTGGGGAACTTTTTTGGGCTGGTACGCCGCCAATTATTGCGTTGACAGCGTTATTTTGTATGACATCCCGACTTCTCCGAATTTTATTGAATTACAGCAAACAAGACAAAATTCGTATCTGCAATTAAGCGATAATATGACCTTAACTCCGGATTTAAACAAAATTTTGCAAAATGATTACATCATTATTTCAATCGGTTGCCAGCATTTGCGCGAATTGGCAAAACAGCTTAACACCTATAACCTTGACGGCAAATACTTTTTGCTTGCCATGAAAGGACTTGAAGAGCCGAGCGCTAAAATTTTGGTAGACGTATTTAATGAAGAAATTAAGCAAAATATTCATGTCGCTTGCCTTGGCGGCCCCGGACATGTGCAAGATTATATGAAAAAAGTTCCGTCCTGCGCAGTAATTGACAGTTACGAAGAAAATGCAAAAGATAAGTGGATTAAATTAATGCAAAGCAATTTAATTCGTTTTTACTATGGCGATGATGTTATCGGCAACCAAATCGGCGCAGCGCTTAAAAATGTTATCGGCATTGCCGCCGGCATTTTGGACGGCTTGGATTGGTACGGGCTTAAAGGCGCGTTAATGGCGCGCGCTCCGGTTGAAGTAGGCCGCCTGATTAAGCATTTCGGCGGAAATCCGTTTACCGCGTACGGCTTGGCTCACCTTGGCGATTATGAGGCAACTTTGTTTTCAAAACACAGTCATAACCGTATGTATGGCGAAATGTTTGCCAAAGGCGAGCGTTTCGGCAAATTAGCGGAAGGTGTTGACACCTTAAAAGCCGTAAAAGCCATTGCCGACAAAGAAAATATTGATATGCCGATTTGTCAGGCTTTGTATAAAGTCATTTTTGAAGACGCCGATATTAAAGAAACTATACGCGCTATGTTTGAACGCGGGCTCAAAAAAGAATTTGAGTATATTTCAAAATAAAATTCTTTGCTTTCCGGCAAAATTATATCGGTGACCGCTGTCAAGCCGTCACCGATTTTTGCATATAATGTATTTAAGATACAACTTATGCACAGCGCGGACTCGTAAATATTGCAAAAAAAAAACGCGGAGTAAAATCTTCTCAAAACTAACTTTTTGAGGAGATTTTAGCTCATGAATATACAATCTGGAAGATCTATGGTTGAGATGCTTGGAGTTTTGGCGATTATAGGAGTACTCTCCGTCGGCGCTATCAGCGGTTACTCTAAGGCAATGTTCAAGTATAAATTAAATAAACAATCAGAGCAGTTAAGCACCATAATTAATGCCTCAATTCGTTATTGTAATGATTTGCGGCTAATAAGTTCTGAAGGCGCATACGACTTAATCCCGATACTTGATAAACTCGGTGAAATTCCCAAAGGCATGGCGCTACAAAACACAACAGGCTTACTTAAAGATGTGTTCGGCAATATAATAAGCATTTACTATCACAACACAAACTATCTCGGTATAATTCATTATATTGATAAAAGCAAAAGAAGTGTGGAAATTTGCCGTAATATTATCATCACCGCGAAAGAAAATCACGCAGATATAAGCCAAATCTTTTTCCGCAATGATTATAGCGATAATATAGAATGGAGTAATTATATATACGGCGACAAAATATGTGACTCGGCTTCTGTTTGTTTGAAAGATATGACGGTAAAACAAATTGACGATGCTTGCAGTTTTTGCGCTTCGGACAGGTGTTTACTTTACATCACAATAAGATAAATTTCTGTTTATTTTTCCCGCAAAGCAAGTTATATATAATTTCATGAGGGAAAAATGGCAGATATTAAACACGGCTTGGAAGTTTTAAAAAACAACGTAAAAATCGCCCTGCAAAATCCGGGGGTTTACCGCATGATAAGCAAAAGCGGCGAGGTTTTGTACGTCGGAAAAGCCAAAAACATTAAAAAACGAATCGTGGCTTACACCAAGTTTGATAAGCTTCCGCTCCGCTTGCAGCGCATGGTGGCGGAAGTTGACCGCATGGAGTTTATTATTGTTGAAAACGAGGCCAAAGCTCTGCTGATGGAAAACGAGCTGATTAAGCGTTTTTCGCCGCGGTTTAATATTTTACTCAAAGACGACAAGACTTTTCCGCATTTAATGATTAACCCCCATGAAGATTATCCGGCATTGCGCAAACAGCGCGGCAAACGCAGCGGCAACTGTCGTTATTTCGGACCGTTTGTTAATGCCTCGGCGGTTAATAACGTTATGGATATTATTCAAAAGGCTTTTTTACTCCGCTCGTGCCGCGACTCTGATTTTAAGAATCGACAGCGCCCTTGCCTGCTTTATCAAATAAAACGTTGCTCCGCACCGTGCGTTAATAAAATCAGCAAAGAAGATTATCGCGCGTTGGTTAATCAGGTTATAGACTTTTTGGAAGGCAAAAACACTAAAATTCAAGACGAATTATCGCAAAAAATGCTTGCCGCCAGCGAGCGTTGCGAATATGAGCTTGCCGCCGTTTACCGCGACCGAATCCGCGCGCTTACCGCCATTCAAACCGGCAATTTGGTTGAATACTCCGGCTTGCAGTCGGTTGATATTATCGGCATTGCCCGCAAAGGCGGCTTGATTTGCATTCAGCTGTTTATTGTCCGCGGCGGACAAAATTGCGGCAATGTACCCTATTTTCCGGCGCAGACCGATGACGCAAGCGACGCGGAAATTTTGGAGGCTTTTATCAGCGAATTTTACGGCAGCCATATTCCGCCGAAAGAAATTTACATCTCGGAGCTGCCGGAAAATGCAGAGTTTTTGGAAGATGCCATCGGGGTTAAAATATATAACTACACCCGCGGCATTAAAGCAAAGCTGATTGCCAACGCCAAAGAAAACGCTCTGGCGGCGATTGAACGCAAAATTGCCGAAACCGCATCGGTTAAAAGCAATTTGGCGGAGCTGGTCAAATATTTCGGGCTGCCGAAACTGCCCAAACGAATTGAAATTTATGATAACTCGCATTTTCAGGGCAGTTACGCCATCGGCGCCATGGTGGTGGCAACCCCTGATGGTTTTGATAAAAAAGCTTATCGAACTTTTAATATTAAAAACCCAAACATCACCAATGATGATTTTGCCATGATGAAAGAGGTTTTAACCCGACGCTTTGAAAAAATGACGCTGGAGAATCGCCCTGATATAATTTTGCTTGACGGCGGATTGGGGCAGCTTCACGCCGTGCATGAATGCTTAAAAGATTTTGATTTAAGCGGAATTACGATTATTGCCATTTCTAAAGGTCCGGATAGAAACTGTCTCTTATACACATCTCCGAGCCC
>CALETM010000030.1 GCA_937920765.1 uncultured Alphaproteobacteria bacterium
TAAAATACCAAAGCTGATTTCGACAGCCATGGTGATTAAAGTAACAATAATTACCAATAAAGTTTTGTTTTTTAATTTTTCATTATCCATAATTTTCGTCCTATTTTATTTTATCTAAATGTTCAACCAATTCGTCAATTAAAGCTTGTGAATCTTTGTTGTTTTTAAGCGCGTCTTTAATGCAGTTTTGCAAATGTCCGCGCACAACCTCTTTCCAAACGCCTTTTAAGGCCGATTGGGTGGAGGTGATTTGGTTTAAAATTTCCATACAGTCGCGATTTTCGGCAACCATTTTATTAATGCCGCGAACTTGCCCTTCAATACGGTTGAGGCGGGCAGTTAAGCGTTTTTTATCATCTTCAGTATAGCAAAAAGACATATTTAATCCTCGATATAGTATATACCCCTATATCCTATCAATAAGACAAATAAGTATGATTGTCAAGCTTAAATTTTGTGTTTGAATATGCTCTTGGCAAGTAAAAGAGCGCCAAAGCCGCTGATAATACTTAGCAGAGCACCTGTTTTGGCGGCGTTTTGACACATGTTATCAATATAAGCAATGTCGGCAATAAACAGCGACACGGTTAATCCGATGCCGGCGGTAAGTCCGACTAAAACAATATCATAAGCATTAATGCGTTTGTCGGGTTTTAAACCGAAAAGAGCGCCGATTTTAATAAACATACTTATGCCGAGCGGCTTGCCGATAATTAAGGAGCTTAAAATTATAAAAGTTAAAGCGGAAGCGCTGCCAAAGGTTACACCGGCGTTGGCAAGCCCAAAAAAGAACAATCCGAAAGCAACTATGGGCTTTAAATGCAGCTCAAGCTTATGAAGCTCGGTTTTAGGTATAAACGGCACTATCCAAACCATTGCCAGTGAAGCATGCAGGTTGGCGGCGTTCATGCCATACCATGAAATAAGCGTTGGAAACAAATATAGTAAGTATGATTGTTTTTTAATTTTGCGCAAAAACAGGCTTATAATCATGGCAAGCATAAGCAAAAGTAAAAACTCCGGCTTAAACGGCTTTTCGGCATCGGGATAAAAAACGGCAATGATGCCAAGACCGATAAAGTCATCAATTATTGCTAAAAACAGCAAAAAAGTTAAGGCGGGATTTTTTTTAGGAAAAATCAGTTTGGCAAACAGCAGCGCAACGGCAATGTCTGTGGCGGTGCCGATTGCCCAGCCGGCGGAATATTGAGGATTGCCGAAAACAGTGTTCAGCAAATAAAAAACAACTATCGGCATTAATACGCCGCCGCAAGCCGCCATAATGTTTACAACGGCTTTTTTAAGAGGAAACAAAGCGCCGCCTGCAGAAAACTCATGAGTGATTTCAAGGGCGACCGAGCCGAAAAACAGCACTAAAAAAATATCGTTTACTAAAAAATGAAAGTTAATTAAGTTAAAAAATTTGTGGTGTATAAACGAATGGTAAAAAGAATAATCGGCATTTGCCCACAGCAAAGCAATGATAATGCCGCTTATTAACGGCAGCGACCATTCTTCAGCAATTTGCACAAACTTTTTCATGACATCTCCGATAAATTCTATCAGATAATAATC
>CALETM010000031.1 GCA_937920765.1 uncultured Alphaproteobacteria bacterium
TCATTGAATCGGGAGTGCCATTTTATGGTTAAGATAAAAACAAAATATAAATATTGGCTGCTAATTTGCTCCGGCTACTTTTTGATTATTCGTAGTTTTATGCGGATTTTATTAAACGTTACGAATATTTAGGTATGAGTAAGGCAAAACCAAGCGATTTGTTTAGAGTGGAAGGCGAAGAAGATGACGGTAACGAAGAAGAAAATTGAAGTAAGTGTTACGAGTAAGCCGGTTTCAGCAGTAATTGTTTGCCGGCAATATGAAGACTACACAGATATTCGTTTTAAAGCAAAAAGCGAAGAAGCTGCTGATTTGCTGCTTATTAAATTTTTTCTGCAGCTCCCGGAAAGTAAAAGAAAAATGCTCCGGAACATCAACGAAGATGATCCGGAAGTTGAAGATTTTATTGATAATTGTGAAAAACAGCGGAGAATATTGCACTAATGGTTACATTAACAGAGCAAATAAAATGCGTTCGCCGGGAACTGGATTACCGGCGCAGACTTTACCCTAAATGGGTTGCCGACGGTAAAATGACGCAAAATGAAGCGAACTACGAAATTGAAGCAATGGAATACGTCTTGAACACGATTCAAGCCGTATTGAATTTTGAACGAGATTATATCGCAAAAAATCAGAATTTATTTAAGTGAAAGGTTAAGTTTATGAGTGTTTGTGGATTGATTTTTTACACTATTGAAATTTTTTGTGCCTTTATCTATTATCTCAATCAGGAATATTGGGGAATATTCGTTTGTCTCTTTGCAGCAGGAATAATAACTTATGGAGAATACAAATACGCTAAAGAGAGGAATAATCAGTTTTTGCGTCTCGTTTGCAGTGACGCTTTGTCTGATTTTATGCGCGAATATTGCTTGGGCGCAATTCGCTCCTACAAGCAGCAGGCCAATAGAGTGGAACAGACCGGCACAGCAAACAACCCAACCCCGCAAACAACAAATACAACCGAAGAAAAAAAACATCAGCAGTTATAAAAAACGCTGCTTTCCGTATGATAAATGGTATCATGTAAAAAAATGGCTGCCGCTATACGTCATTGTATTAGCGGTTTTTCTCATTTATTTCATGGAACGCAAAGACAGAAATTACCGTAAACGGTTAGCAGCAGCAGATAAACTGATTGATTCTTATGAAAACGAACTCGGCGTTAATTGTCTTAGTCAAAAAGAGCGGCAGCAAGCCGGAGAAGAATACGAAAAATACATTGCACGGATATACCGTCGTAACGGTTACACAATCAAATATAATGGCATCATTAAAGGATATAATGATGAAGGCATTGATTTGATTTGCTCTAAAAAAGGCGAACCGATTACACTTGTGCAATGTAAAAATTGGGCCAAAGACAAGATAATACACGAAAATTATATCTTTGCCGTGTATGGCGCAGGCAAGTATTATCGTTTGGCTGAAGAAATAGATGAAGTAAAAATAGTCTTTTACTGCACCTGCCCGATGAGTAATCAGGCAAAGATTATTGGCCGAAAACTCGGCATAGAAATTCATGACGAATTTAAGATGTTAAGCAAACAATAGTTTGCAGGCTTCACAAAAAGCTCCGGATTCAGGATCCGGAGCTTTTTTGTTACGATAGCGTGCCGGTAAACCGGCACAAAGTCGCTCATACTTCTAGCTTCCATGGTATTATAGAAATTTTAACTCGTCAATGACACCCCCATTTTCGGTATTTTTTTCGTCGCTCCGCATAGAAAAAATACCTGCAAACGGGGGCGCAAGCGTTTCCCCCGTCATTGACTAAATAAAATTTCTACCAGTTTGCGGGGACTTTTGGCGCCGGCCAAAAGTCCCCTGCACCCCTTAAACCTCGGGAAGCATGAGCGGTGTTGATTTAGAAAGGAGCTTTTAAGATGAAAAAAGAAAATGAAATAGTTTTGAAAGATGAGGAACGCCAAAAATGCGAAATATGGACGCGTGTTATGGGTTATCATC
>CALETM010000032.1 GCA_937920765.1 uncultured Alphaproteobacteria bacterium
AAAAACATAAATTAGCCCTACTTTCCAACATAACAATAAACCACACTGTCGGCGTTCCGCCGCCACCCTGACTTAGGAGTGGAATTTTTGCCCCTGCGCATAAGTTGTATTTAATTACTCATCTAACAATATGTATATTTTACAAGATACTCCATTGCAATTATTACAAAGATTTGCAATTTTATCTAAATTTAAATTATGCAGACAGGTCAATCTTGTTTCATCGCAATATTTATCACCATAAATAATACCGTTTCCTTCTGATATGCTCCCATCAGCATCATAGTTATTCATGGCAATGTAATATAAATTGGCGGCGTTTTCTTTAGCAGTTACAACAATATTACGACAAATTTCATAGCCATATGTCGAGGCATTAAAATTGTAATCAATGGCGCTGAAGTGCAATCCGCTGTCATATACGTTGTCATGATGATAAACCCACACTAAATTTCCAAACATATCTCTTAAATCCTGATTTGATTCATATGTAAAACCATCAGGAATAAGATTAAGCTTTTTGAACAAATCACCATAAAAAGTAAGGCTGTTAGGCGAAAAACTGAGTTTGTTGTTAAATTGCAGCGCATTGTTTAATAACATATTGAAAGATTCCGCATGTTTGTTAAGCTTGTACTTCATCATCGCCTTGCTATATCCGCTGATTGCTCCGACGGATAGCACGCCAATTATCGCCAAAACGCCAAGCATTTCCACCATAGAACGTCCATTTTCTGATTTCATAATAAAAAATCTCCTCAAAAGTTAGTTTTGAGAAGATTTTAGCTCGCGTTTTTTTTTGCAATATTTACGAGTCTGGGGTGTGCATAAGTTGTATAAAATTAAGCCCGCTGTTTTGAATAGCGGGCTTAAAATTTATTCATCATCAGAATTATTGGGGCAGGCGTTTTCTTTAACCATAACCTTAACCCGTTTAACTCTCATACGGCCGGCGGAGATAACTTCATAAACGCAAAGGTCGTCTTCAACTTTATCGCCGACTTTCGGAGCGCGTCCGATAAGTGTGAATACATATCCGCCGATGGTGGTTTCATCACACTCGCGTTGCGGCAAGCCCATACATTCATAGGCGTCTTCAATCAACACCTTGCCGTCAAATTCACAAACTTTTTCATCAACTTTATGAATTTCTTCCACGCCGGCAACGTCGTGTTCATCTAAAATGTTACCGACCAGTTCTTCTAAGATGTCTTCCATTGAGAGCAAACCGGCAGTGCCGCCGTATTCATCAACCACAATCGCAATATGAGTGCGTTTGCGCATCATCAGGTGCAAAACCTCAGAAATAGATTGATTTTCCGGCACGAATAAAATTTGACGGGCGATTTTGTTCAAACGGCCTTTTTCAAGTTTTTCTTCACAGTGTTCCAGTAAATCGCGGATATGAATCATACCGACCACATTGTCGCGGTCTTTGTCGCAGAGCGGGTAACGGGTGTGCTTGCTGCGTTTTACCTGACTCATTACTTTATCAAAAGTGTCATTTAAAAACAGGCATTGCATGTCTTGACGAGGAACCATAACTTCATGGGCGCAAATTTCAGAAAAATCAATTGCGTTTTGAATAATATCGCGTTCGGTATCATCAATTACGCCGCCGCGCTGCGAAGCGTTTACAATCAGCTTAATTTCTTCTTCCGAGTGAGCGGCATCGTGTTCAGAAGCCGGTTCGACCCCCATCAGGTGCAAAATTTTGATGGTCATGGTATCCAAAACCCAGATAAACGGGTAAAAAATGCGCTTAAACATATAAAGCGGATATGCAATCATCAGCACAAAAGTTTCGGTTTTTTGAATAGCCAAAGACTTAGGAATAAGCTCGCCCAACACAACGTGCAATAAGGTAATTAAACCAAAGGCAACAGCTATGCTGACCGAATGCAATAAAATCGGATTTTCGGTAAATATTTCGCCGAATAAATCTTCAAACAAGTGGGCCACAGCCGGCTCGCCAATCCAACCTAAGCCGAGGGAGGCAAGGGTAATGCCGAGCTGAATGGCGCTTAAATACGAATCAAGATGCTCAGTAACTTTTAAGGCAATGGCGGCTCTTTTGTTGCCGTTTTTAATCATTTCCTCAAGCTTGGTGCGCCTGATTTTAACAATTGCAAACTCTGATACCACAAAAAACGCGTTAAAGAAAATTAAAATTAAAACAAAAATAAATTTTAACAAATAACCATATATCGGACTCATTTTTTAAATAACCTATATTATTT
>CALETM010000033.1 GCA_937920765.1 uncultured Alphaproteobacteria bacterium
TTATTATTGTAAAACCTTAAAATGTTATAATTATGTCACAAGGATTCAGAAGATTTTTAGCCGTTTTAATGGTTGTCGGCTTTACTTCGGCTTGCACGCCCGAAGATTCGCCGCGTCGGCAAAACAAAGAAGATTTGAACTTTGAAGGCAAAAATTTAAGCGATGTGCTGTTCACCTATTTTTCCGACCATTACACCGACACTTACACCATTGCCGATGGTACTGTTCAAATTGAAGCCGAGTATGAATTTTTCAGCTCATGGGGGTGTATCACCTATTACCTTGCGGTTGAAAAAGCAATCAGAGTCAATGTGTCCGCTCTTACAACGGAACAGCTTGTTGCCAACAAAGCGCAAGTTGCCAAACAAACCGAAAAGTGGTTTATGGAGCGCTACTCTAAATTGGCTATCAAAATTCGTAATTTGAAATTCAAGCAAATTACACCCGTAACTGAAAACAGCTCTGAATAATCAGAGCTGTTTTTTGTATTCCGAAAGCCTCATATTCAGCACATTTTTTAATCAACAGTTACATATTCGCCGTTTTTATATTGATAAAAATCATAATTTAATCGATTTGAGTTTGAGCCATTGCTGACCAAATCTTCGCCCCACGGCGTTTTCAGCCCGTTTTTTTTAACTGTTGCCGCCAATTTGTTATAATCAAAGCTCTTGTTTTCTTTTACCAACTCCGCCCATGTTTTTACCGAAGCATAAGCATATCCGCCCAATCCGGTAAGTTCCACCCCGCGCAAACGGAGCTTAACCATCATCTCGGCAAAATCAGGATTATCCTGAAAACTCGGCAATGCCATAAAATAAACATCGTCAAGCCAATCAGCGGCATACTCGAACAATGAATCTCCCACCGCATATTTACCGGTAACAATCACCATATCCGGCTTTTTTTGCTTAATGTTGCGTATCATTTTTGCAATTATTTTCGGCTCACCGGAAATAAACACCACTTCTTCACCCGCCGCAACCATATTTTTTGCTAAATCATCTAAATCTGCATTACCAAAGGTATACGAAGTAAGCAGCGATGATTTACCATATTTACGAAACTCTTCATACATTGAATTATAAGCTTTAAGCTGATAATCGGTTTTTGACAAAAAAGCCACCTTTTTACCGGCATAACGTTCATTATAAAACTTAAAAAAATCTTTTCCGATTTGTGAGTTAAATTCAACCTCGGACGAAGTGCTAAACTTGTTATTAAGCGGTATAATCTGAAAAATTTGTGCTTTAGAATATGTTTTAGCAACATTTTCAACATTATTAGAACAATACGGGCCAATCACCAGCGCCGGTTTATTTTCCATACCGATAGAAAGCATTTGCGCGGTTGAAACCGCCAAATTATCGCTGCAGGCATCGTCAATGCTCATTAACTCAAGTTTTTTACCTTTTATACCGCCATTATTATTAATTTCATCAATTGCCGTTTTAGCGCCAAAATTAAGCTCATCGCCCCACATTTTATATTCGCCGGTTTTAGGAGCAATCAGCGCAACTTTAACCGTTGCCGACAAAACAGAAGGCATAAAGCAACATAAAAAAGCAGCAATGTTTACAATTTGTTTAAGCATTTTACCATAAAGTGTTATTATCAACGTTGAAG